>JBGTCW010000025.1:0-4765 GCA_041748635.1 Ilumatobacteraceae bacterium
GGCCGACGTCGAAGCCGCAGGGCTCGCGTCGCGCGGCGGCACCACGGCGGTCGCCGTGCGCGCCGACACCGAAGTCGTCGCCTGGACGCCGCCCGATCCCGACGTCATCGGCGTCACGCGTCGACAGTTCTTCAACCGCGCAACGGTGTCGTTGATGAGCGTCAGCCTCGCCGGCTTCGCTGCAGCGTCGTTCGTGGCCTTCCTGTGGCCCAGCGGCACCGGCGGCTTCGGTGGCTCGGTCACCGTCGGCAAGCTCGGCAACATCAAGGACGGCATCAATCAGGGTGGCGGTTTCTTCTACGCCGCCGAGGCTCGCTCGTGGATCACCGCGTACCCGGCCGAAGCGCTCCCGCTGGCGGCGACCGTCTACCCGGAGAACGTCTTGTCGACCCTGCGCGAGGGCATCGTCGTGCTCAGTCAGAAGTGCCCGCACCTCGGCTGCCGCGTTCCCGAGTGCGCCACCAGCCAGTGGTTCGAGTGCCAGTGCCACGGCTCGCAGTACAACCGGGTCGGCGAGAAGAAGGCCGGTCCGGCCCCTCGCGGTATGGACCACCACCCCGCGACCATCGCCTCGAACGGTGACGTCACCGTCGACACCGGCACCGTGATTCCCGGAGCGTCGCTCGGCACCAACACGACCGGCCAGGAAGCCGAGGGCCCGCACTGCACCAGCGGTGGGGAGCACTGATGGCGCCGACCTTCGCGCTGACCACGACGACGATCGGGGTCATCGGATTGGTGATCATCACCGCCGGCTGGATCATCTACGGCGTGTTCAACGTCGTCGCCGGGCGTCGTGAGGTCGGAGCCGAGGTCGAACTCGCCGCGAACCGCAAGGAGTACTACGACGACGAGACCCTCGAGGGTCCACGACTCGAGCGCATGCAGCTGCTCGGCGTGATCATGCTCGGGATCATCGTCGTGGCCCTGCCGCTCTACTGGGTGTTCGAGCCCAGCCGACAGGCCGGTGCCGAAGAGGGCTGGGACAACCGGTTCGCGAGCTGGGGCTCGCAGCTGTTCGCCCCGACAGCAGACGGCGGATTCAACTGCGCCGGATGCCACGGCGGCATGGCCGGCGTGGGCGGCGAAGCACCGTTCACCATCACCGATCCGGTCACCCAGGAAGTCCAAGCCGTCAATTGGAAGGCGCCGGCGGTCAACACCGTCTTCTACAAGTTCGACGAGAGCGAGGTCCGGTTCATCCTGAACTACGGCCGTCCGTTCTCGCCCATGTCGCCGTGGGGCCTCGTCGGCGGTGGCCCGATGAACACCCAGCAGATCGACAACCTCATCGCGTACATGAAGAGCATCCAGATCCCGCGCGAGAACTGCGGCGAGGGCGAAGACGATGCGCGCATCTGCGACTCGGGCAACCTGCCCGCCGAGCTGCAGGGCGACATCCAGGCGGCTGCCGAGCGGGCGGTCGAGGCGGGCGACGCCGACACGATCGGTGAAGCGCTGTTCAACCTCGACCTCGGGAGCGGCGCCTACAGTTGCGCCCGCTGCCACACGCTCGGTTGGAGCTACGACCAGCCCGGCGTGTCGGGCCAGGGCGCCTTCGGTTGGAACCTCACCGGCGGCTCGGTCAACTCGCACTTCGCCGACAACGAGCAGCTGGTGGCGTTCTTGAAGAACGGTTCGGAGTTCGGCAGGCTCTATGGTCTCAACGGCCAGGGAAGCGGCCGGATGCCCGGATTCGGATCGTTGCTCACCGACGAGCAGATCCGTGAGATCGTCGATTACGTACGGAGCTTGTGACCCATGACCTTGTTGGCAATCGGCTGGGAGCCCGAGCTCCGAGGACTCCTCACCGTCATCATCGGTGTCGTCATCCTGTGCGGCAGCGTCTACGGCATCCTGGCCACGAACATGGGCCTCCGCCTGGCGTTCCTGGTGTCGCTCACCGCCATCTTCAGCTGGTTGATGCTGATGGGCGCCGTGTGGTGGATCTACGGCATCGGCCTGCGCGGCCCCGACCCGTCGTGGCAGGCCGTCCCCGCAGCCGGAGTGCTGCAGGACGTCGCTGCGCTCGGGGCGTCCGGGGTGCTCGATCCGAACGCTGACGTGCCCGACGACGCAACGCCGACCGAGTCGGCCGAGATCGTTCGCGACACGTTCCTCGATCAGGGCTGGGTCGTGCTCGACACCGCATCGCCCGCCTTCGGCCAGGCACAGGCGTCGGCCACCGAACTCCTCGTCGAAGAAGGCGCATTCGCCGCCGGCCAGTTCGAGATCGTCGAGGTGTTCGACATCGGCGGCGAGCGGTACCCGAAGATCAACGACACGCTCGACTTCATCGCGTTCTTCCACACGCCCCACTACGTCGTGGCCGAGGCAGCTCCGCTGGTGCCGGTGCGCACCGAGCCGGGACGTGCGCCCGCCCGTCCGGAAATCGACGAGGACCGCTCGCGCGAGTACGTCTACATGGTCCGCGACCTCGGCGCCCGCCGCCAACCGCCCGCAGTGCTCACCGTCGGCGCCGGAGCGATCTTCCTCGCGCTGTGCTACCTGCTGCACCGCCGTGACCGCGTCCTGAAGGGCAACCTCGAGCAGCCGTTGCCGCCCGCCCGGGTCGAAGCGCCCGTCGACGCCACGTCCGCTGACGCGGAGTCGGAGAAGGTCGGAGCCGGCGTCTGATCATGGTCACCATGCCGCAAGTGGGGCAGTGATGGGGCAGTACCTCCCCATCGTCATACTGCTGCTCCTCGCCATCGTCTTCGGCGTGCTCAGTTTCGCAGCGTCGAGATTGCTCGCGCCGCGTCGGCCGTCGGTCGCTAAAGAGGCACCGTACGAGTGCGGCATCGTTCCGACTCGGGAACCCCCCGAACGGTTCCCGGTCAGCTTCTACATCGTCGCGATGCTCTTCATCATGTTCGACATCGAGATCATCTTCCTCTACCCCTATGCCGTGTCGCACTCGACGCTCGGCATCTACGGGTTCTGGGCGGTCTTCGCGTTCTCGGTCGTGTTCTTCGCCACGTTCGTGTACGAAGTCGCCCGCGGCGGGCTCGACTGGGGTCCGATCCATCGCTATCGCAGCTTGACCGCCAACGCCGCGATGGTGTCACCCGAACGGACGGCGACCTCCACGGTGCGCCGGGTCGGAACCGATGGGCGCGAAGCTGTCGTGCCGGTCGGCGACGGCGCGGCCGCCTGACGGCCACCGACGAGACGCAAAGGAATCATCACCATGGGCATCGTCAACGATGTGCTCGACGACGGACTCGGTGGGCTGTCGCACAATGTGATCACCGGAAAGCTCGAGGACCTCGTCAACTGGTCGCGGTCGCGATCGTCGTGGCCGGCGTCGTTCGGGCTCGCCTGCTGCGCCATCGAGATGATGGCCACCGGCGGAGCGCACTACGACATCTCGCGCTTCGGCATGGAGGTGTTCCGCGCCTCGCCGCGCCAGGCCGACATCATGATCGTCGCCGGACGGGTCAGCCAGAAGATGGCGCCCGTGCTCCGCCAGGTCTACGACCAGATGATGGAGCCCAAGTGGGTGATCTCGATGGGTGTGTGTGCGTCGTCGGGTGGCATGTTCAACAACTACGCGATCGTGCAGGGCGTCGATCAGATCGTTCCGATCGACGTGTACGCGCCGGGCTGTCCGCCGACACCAGAGACGTTGATCCACGCGATCGAGACGTTGCACGGCCTGATCGAGACCAACCAGATCCTCAAGCGCCGCGCCGAGACCGGCGCCGGCGCGAACGTGCACGTCGAGTACATCGAGCCCGGGATGTCGGCGACGCCGGTGTTGCTCGGGGCGAAGCAGTGAGCGACCCCCGATGAGCCCGCTGCACGACGTGCGCCACGTCGCTCGAACCGAGTACCTCGCCACGGTCAAGGCGCTCGCCGACGAGGGATACACGATGTGTATCGACCTGACGGCCGTCGACTATCTCGAACTTCCCGGTCGCCAGCTTCCCGACGAGGCCGAGCCGGCCGAGCGCTTCGAGGTCGTGGTGAACCTGCTCGACCTCCGTGAGCGCCGCCGCGTGCGGCTGCGCGTCCAGGTGTCTGCCGACGATCCGCAGCTCCCCACGCTCTTCGACCTGTATCCGGGCACCGAGGCGATGGAGCGCGAGGTCTTCGACATGTTCGGCATCGAGTTCGACGGCCATCCCGACCTCACACGCATCCTCATGCCCGAGGACTGGGTCGGTCATCCACTGCGCAAGGACGACGAGATCGGTCGGATCCCGGTGCAGTTCAAGGGAGCGAACAGCTGATGAGCACGGACTTCTACGGACGCTCGGTCGCCGGGACGGACGAGGGCGACCAGCAACTGCGTCCGCGCAGTGAACTCACCGCGGCGGAACTGATGCGCGAGATCGGCGCCGTGCTGCGCATGTCTGAGGCCGAGGTCGCCAAGCTCGGCGACCTGCCCGACGACCCCGACGAGGATCAGACGATGATCATCAACATGGGGCCGCAGCATCCGTCGACGCACGGCGTGCTGCGCCTGATGTTGGAACTCCAGGGCGAGACGGTGCTGCGCTGCAAGCCGATCATCGGGTACCTGCACACCGGCATGGAGAAGACCGCCGAGCACCTGACTTACGCGCAGGGTGGCACCAACGTCACCCGGATGGACTACCTGAGCCCGATCGCCAACGAGCTCGCGTTCGCGATGGCGACCGAGCAGCTCCTCGGCATCGACGGCGACATCCCCGAGCGGGCCGTCTGGATCCGCATGCTGATGGCCGAGATGAGCCGCATGGCCAGCCACCTGCTGTTCATGGCGACCAACGGCATGGAC
>JBGTCW010000026.1:0-4671 GCA_041748635.1 Ilumatobacteraceae bacterium
GCCGTCTATCCCGACGCCCGCAACCCGTTCGCGTTCGCCGGAATGCCGTGCGCCGAACTGGAGGACTGGAAGGTGCAGGAGGTCTGGATCCAAGCCGGTCCGATGGGCGGCAATCCCGATCTGGCCGTCGTCGACGTCACCGCGCAGATCGATCGCAAGTTCCGCGCCTTGCGCTGTCACGTGAGTCAGCACGTCGACCCCGATGGACTGATCGAGCGCGTCGGCGACCGCTTCCGTCAACTCGCCGCCGAGCACGGGCTTCCGGACGGCGCCAGCGCCGAGCTGTTCCGCGTCTGCGACACCCGCTGACCCCACTTTGGTGCCGCGCCCAACCCCCGTTGCGATGAGCGAAGCCGTCGGATTTCGTAGGTCTCGCTCATCGCACCGGGTCTGTTCGGGCTTGCGATGAGCGAAGCTGTCGGATTCCGTAGGTCTCGCTCATCGGAGCGGCGTCGTCGAGGGTGTCTTCAGGTGCGGAAGGTGAGGTGGGCGGCGCCGAGCAGGGGGCCGGCGGGGCCGAGTGCCGCGGGGCGGACGGGAGTGTCGCCGATCGCTGACTGGAGCGCGGGACCGAAGCGATCGAACGCTGCAGAGAAGCCGCCGCCGATCACGACGAGGTGAGCGTCGAACTCGGCGACGACGGGCGCGAGAAATGTGCCGAGGCGGACCCCGTGATCGCTCACGACCGCGGCGTTGGCCGGATCCTCGACGGCGCTGCGCAGGTCGGTCATCTCGACACCCAGTCGCTCGGCGAGTCCGTGGGCCGACAGCACGTCGTCGGCGCGGCCTCTCCATGGCGTGTCTCGCATCGCAAGGTGTTCGACGCCGAAGCCGTCGATGAACTCGACGGGTCTGGCGTGGTCGGTCAAGCACGTGCCGAGCCCGGTGCCGACGGTCATCGTGAGCACGCGGTCGACGCCGGCCCCGGCGCCTACGAGGGCCTCGCCGGTGCCGGCCGACTCGGCGTCTCGGGCGAACCGGATCGGGAGATCTGACACGGTCGAACGCTGCCGGAGCGCCGCGCGGACGTCGAGGCCGAAGATGTCCTCGAACTTGTGCACTCCCTGCATCTGGGAGATGCCGGCGTGGATGTCGAACGGTCCGCAGATCGCGATCGCCACCCCGGACGTCGCTGGACCTGCCAACTCGATCGCGGCGTCGACGCCGGCGGCGAGTGAGTCGAACACGACGTCGGCCGACAGGTTCGAGTTGGCGGACAGCACGGGACCGACGTCGATCTGCGGCGCGCCAGGTCCTTCATCGAAGTGCACTGCACCCGTCTTGATCGACGTCCCACCAACGTCGAGGACTGCAATCGTCTTCCCCATCGCCGTCCGAAGCTATCGCTCAGAAACCCACTGAGTAGACCGAGATGTGAGCGGTGTCGGCACTCTCTGCGTGCATCGCTCACAACGGGGCGGTCGGCGCGGCTACAGCACTTCCCAGCGGTTGGGACGGTCGGCGTGGACGACGATGGCGTCGTACTGCTTGATGCAGCGGGTCGCGCGCAACACGTACTGTTCGCTGCCGCTCGACAACTCCGCGAGCGCGTAGCCCTCGCTGGAGTCACGCACGCCGGTGCCGATGCAATGCAACGACGCGATCTGGAGTCCGGCGCTCTCGGCCTCGGCCGCCCACAGGTTGACGAGTCCTTGGCGCAGCGATGGATCGTCGAGCAGATCCGAGCCGCCGAGCGTGAGGGTGACATTGCAGATGTGTACCGGCTCGACGCAGTCGGGCTCGACGACGTCGCCACCGAGTTCGCCATCGAGCATGACCACGATCGGCCCGCCGTTCGAGCCGACCCCGCCGACGAATCCGTAGCGCACCAGCGGGAGCCCGTCCTCGCCGGTGGTCGCGTAGCGGATTCGGTCGCCGTGGTGGAATCTGCTCACACCGGCACTCCGGAGTCGCCGGCGTGTTCGGCGATCACAGCGTCGGACAGCTCGGGCCACGCCCGCAGCGCGGTCGGCGCCCACTCGTCGAAGTCTCGATCGGCCAGCGCAACGAGTGCGAGATCCCGCTCGGGGTCGATCCAGAACATGGTGCCCGAGCCGCCGAAGTGCCCGAACGTACGCGGCGAGTTGCTCGTCCCAGTCCAGTGCGGCGACTTGTCGCCTCGCACCTCGAACCCCAGCCCCCAGGGGCACTGCTCGTAGCGACCCACGCCGGGAACGATACCCGGCAGCGTGGGGAAGTGGGTGCGTTGCGCGTCCGTCGCCGTGTCGACGTGGATCAATGTCGGCCGCATCACCTCAGCGACGAATCGGCACGTGTCCGCGAGGTTCGATCGCACGCCGTGAGCGGCCGATCCGCGCAGGACGCTCGACGGCATCGACAGCGGGACGAAGACCGCCTCGTCGAGGTAGTTGGCAAACGCGATGCTGCTGGCCTCTTCGAGCGCCTGCGCCGCGAGGCTGACGCCCGTGTTCGAGTACATGCGGGTCGCCTCGGGCCGCGCGATCGGTTCAGTGCCGTCGAACGGATATCCGCCGGCGTGGGCAAGCAGGTGGCGCAGTGTGCACCCCGGCTGGCCGATCGGCTGGTCGAGTTCGATGATGCCTTCCTCGACGGCGACGAGTATCGCCCACGCAGCCATCGGCTTCGAGATCGACGCCAGCCGTTGGATCCGCTCGCTGTCGCCGATGGTCGCCACGACCGCTCCGGCGCGCAGGACCGCTGCGGAGACGTTCGGCACCGGCCAGTCGGCGGTCAGGTCGAGTGCGGTCACGGCGGTCGACCCCAGCTCCCCGCCCGGCCCCGATCAGGTGAACTGACGCAGGAGCTCGGCGACCCGGAATGCCAGATCGACGCTCTGGCGAGCGTTCAATCGAGGGTCGCACATCGTCTCGTAGCGATCGTCGAGGTCGGTGTCGGACAGCGCGTCGCCGCCTCCGAGACACTCCGTCACGTTCTCGCCGGTCAGTTCGATGTGGATGCCGCCCGGCCAGGTCCCCTCGGCGCGATGGGCACGGACGAACCCACCGATCTCCGCGACGACGTCGTCGAAGTGTCGGGTCTTGAGCCCGTTCGCTGCGGTGTAGGTGTTGGCGTGCATCGGATCGCATGCCCACACCACCGGGTGCCCGGCGTCGGTGACCGTTCGCAGCAACGGCCGCAGCGACGCCTCGACGTTGTCGGCGCCCATGCGGCTGATCAGCGTGAGCCGACCGGGGATGCGAGAGGGGTTGAGCAGCTCGCACAACTCGAGCACGTACTCGGCGGTGGTGGTCGGGCCGATCTTGCAGCCGATCGGATTGCCGACGCCGCGGAGGAACTCGACGTGCGCACCATCGAGCTCGCGGGTTCGCTCGCCGATCCACAGCATGTGCGCCGAGCAGTCGAACCACCCTCCCGTGAGCGAGTCCTGGCGGGTCAGCGATTCCTCGTAACCGAGGATGAGCGCCTCGTGCGAGGTGAAGATGTCGACCTGGGCCAGGTTCGGGTGCGATTCGGTGTCGATGCCGCAGGCCCGCATGAACGCGAGGGCACGATCGATCTCGGCGGCGACGCTCTCGTAGCGCTGTCCGGCGGGACTCGACGCGACGAACTCCTGGGTCCACGCGTGCACGCGTGAGAGGTCGGCGAACCCACCTTTGGTGAAGGCACGCAGCAGGTTCAACGTGGATGCCGACTGGTGGTACGCCTGGACGAGGCGGTCCGGGTTCGGGACGCGGGCGGCCTCCGACGGGTTGATGTCGTTCACGATGTGGCCGCGAAACGACGGCAGTTCGAGTTCGCCGACGGTTTCGGTCGGCGAGGATCGGGGCTTCGCGAACTGGCCGGCGATGCGTCCGACCTTCACGATCGGGACGCCGACGGAGTAGGTGAGCACGACGGCCATCTGGAGGATGACGCGCAGCTTCTCTCTGATGTTGTCGGCGGAGAACTCTTCGAAGCTCTCGGCGCAGTCGCCCGCTTGGAGGAGGAACGCACGTCCTCCGGCCACTCGCGCCAGTTCGGCTTGCAGCGAGCGCGCCTCGCCAGCGAACACCAGCGGCGGCATCGAGGAGATCTGCTTGAGCGCCGAGTCGAGCGCCGCGGCGTCGGGCCAGTCGGGCTGTTGGCCGACTGGGTGGTCGTGCCACGACGACGGCGACCACGGACCTCGGGAGTCAGGCATCAGTCCAGGCTACCGGCGCCGAAAACGACAAGAGCGGCCCGTTTCCACGGACCGCTCTCGTACGGGCATGTAACGATTGGTGTCAGACACCAACCGTTACATCAGACCGCCAAAATGCGTTCGGCGTCCTCGCGGAGGCCAGCGACTGCGCGGGACACGAGACGGCGTGCGGCTTCGGCGGTGACACCGAGCTGCTCACCGACCTCACGGAAGCTCTTGCGCTCACCGTCGACGAGCCCGAATCGGGACTCGACGGCGAAGCGGGCCCGCGAGTCGAGCGTGCCGAGCAGTTCGTCGAGCAGTTCGGAATCGACCATCGTCATCACGTGGTCTTCCGGCGTGCCGTCGCCGTTGGCCATGAGGTCGCCGAGGGTGGCGTCGCCATCGTCGCCGACGGTCTTGTCGAGGCTGACCGGCGTGGTGAGGCGGTGCAGTTCGGCGTTGGTCTGGTCGAGGGTCTCGCCGTCGCCGGACGCCTGACGCAGCGCAGCACGCAGGCTGGCGGAGCGGTCGCCCGGGATGCGGATGAGGCTGGCCTTCTGGTCGAG
>JBGTCW010000027.1:0-3376 GCA_041748635.1 Ilumatobacteraceae bacterium
GCGGCGTCGCTCACCTCGGCGTGCTCCAGGCGCTCGCCGAACACGACGTGCCGGTCGATCAGGTCGCCGGTTGCTCGATGGGCGCTGCGGTCGCTGCGGCGATGGCGCTCGATGTTCGAGGCGAGGAGTTGCTGGCGCTTCTTGTGCGGCAGTTCCGCAAGCCACTCGACTACACGTTGCCGATCGTGTCGGTCGCCAAGGGTCGGCGGATCATGAACAGCATCGACGGACTCCTCGGTGAGTGGGACATCGAGGATCTCTGGCTGCCCTACTACTGCGTGTCGACGAACCTGACGAAGTCGCGGCTCGAGGTCCATCGCCGGGGTAGTGCCGCCGTGGCAGTCAGGGCCAGCTTGGCGATCCCCGGCGTGCTGCCGCCCGTGCCGCACGAGGGTGATCTGCTCGTCGACGGCGGCGTGCTGAACAACATGCCGTTCGAGGTGATGCGCGATGACAGCACCATCGGCACGATCATCGCCGTCGACGTCGCACGCGATGAAGGCCCTCGTGCGCACGTCGACTACGGGATGTCGCTGTCGGGATTCACTGCACTGCGCGGTTCGCGCCAGCGTTCGGAGTCGGGGTCGATCTACCCGCGACTGACGTCGGTGCTGTTGCGCAGCATGTTGACGGGTGCGGTACGCGACCAGAAGGCGTCGATGGAGGACGGCTCGATCGACCTCCTCGTCACCCTGCGACTCGCAGAGATCGGATTGTTCGATTTCGAGCGTTCAGGTGAGGTAGCCCGATCTGGCTACGACGGTTCGGTGCAGCTCGTGCGTGAGTGGGCCGCCACCCGATCAGAACTAGGAGTGAGCTGATGTTGTTGTTGACGTTCCGGGACCTCGTGTACCGCCGCACCCGATTCCTCGTGGTGATCGTGCTGGGTGCGGTCGTGTTCGCGTTGCTGTTCGTGATGACGGGACTCGTCGAACAGTTCAACGTCGAGCCGGTCGACACCGCGGAAGCGATCGGTGCCCAGACGTGGGTGCTGCCCGAGGGGGTGTCGGGACCGTTCACGGCGTTGTCGGCGGTGCCGGCCGCAGCGATCGACGCCGTCGTGGCCGACAACAAGGCGGCGGTGGTGACCTCACGCTTGAGTGTGGTCGAGGAGCCCGGTGCGAAGGCGGTCGAAGTCGTGCTGGTCGGTCATGAACCCGACGCTCTCGGCACGCCGCCGACGGTCGATGGTCGCGCCGCGAACGCGCCGGGCGAGTTGGCTGTCGACGAGACACTCGGTTTCGCAATCGGTGACGAGGTCACGATCGTCGGTCAACCGTTCACGGTGGTCGGCGAGACGCGTCGCACGACGTTGTTGGCCGGAATCCCCTTGGCTTTCGTCGTGCTCTCGGACGCGCAGGAGTTGACGTTCGGTACGAACGACGTGATCAGCGGTGTGCTGGTCGAGGGCGAGCCGACGTCGATCCCGCCGGGGGCGAAGACGATGTCGATCGACGAGGTGGCCCAGAGCGTGCTCGACCCGCTCGACGGCGCGATCGCCTCGATCGACCTCGTGCGCGGGCTGTTGTGGATCGTGGCGGGGATCATCGTCGGTGCCGTCGTCTATCTGTCGGCGCTCGAACGTCAACGCGACTTCGCCGTCCTCAAGGCGGTCGGCACTCCGAACCAGGCGCTGCTCGGCAGCCTGGCGCTGCAGGCCGTACTCGTCGCGTTGCTGTCGGTCGCCGTGGCGGCCGTCATCCAAATTCCCCTCGCCCAGCAGTTCCCACTCGCGGTCACCGTGCCCGCTCGGGCGTTCTGGCAGTTGCCCGTGTCGGCGGCACTGATGGCGCTCGTCGCCGGAGCGGTCGGGATGCGCAAGGTGCTACGGGCCGATCCGTCACAAGCATTCTCAGGAGCCGGGGTATGACCGTTGGACCACTCACCGTCACCGATCTCGTCGTCGAGTTCGTCCACGACGGCTACGCCTTCCGCCCGCTCGACGGTCTGTCGTTCTCGGCGCATTCCGGAGAGCTCGTCGTGTTGCTCGGCCCGTCGGGTTGCGGCAAGACCACGCTGCTGTCGTGTCTCGGCGGGATCCTCACGCCGACCAGCGGAACCATCCAGCTGGGTGAGGTCGACGTGACCGGGCTCAAGGGCGGGCAGCTCGACCGGTACCGCCGCGAGGAGATCGGGTTCGTGTTCCAGGCGTTCAACCTGATCCCTTCGCTCACGGCCCGCGAGAACATCGCGGTGCCGTTGACGCTCACCGGGCGCAGCCGCAAGGAGGCGTTTGCCCGCGCCGACGAACTGCTCGCCCAGGTCGGTCTCGCCGAGCGCGGCAACCACCTGCCGAGCAAGTTGTCGGGTGGTCAGATGCAGCGCGTGGCGGTGGCTCGCGGACTCGGCCACAACCCGCCGCTGCTGCTCGCCGACGAGCCGACGGCGAACCTCGACCACATCCAAGCCGAGGCGATCATCCGCCTGCTCCAGGGTCTGCGCGACGAAGGCCGGATGATCGTGGTGTCGACGCACGATGCGCGCCTCGTGCCGATCGCCGACCGCATCGTGCACATGGTCCCGCCCGACCAGCACGAGGAGCGACCCACCCACGACGTGACGTTCGCTGCCGGCGAGTCGATCTTCGAGCAGGGCGACCACGCGGAGCTGATCTACGTCGTGAAGTCGGGCGAGGTCGACGTGGTCCGCGTGCTCGCCGACGGTGGCGAGGAGCCCCTCAACCGGCTCGGACCCGATCAGTACTTCGGCGAGCTCGGCCCGTTCCTCGGGTTCCCGCGGTCGGCCTCGGTGCGCGCCCACACCGACGTCGTGCTCACCGCGTACAGCCCGCGCGTGTTCCGCGAGAAGGTCCTGCACAAGCAGTGACGCTCGCCGACGGCACGACGCCAATTCTCGACTTTTCGTCAGGACGCTGACGGCCTCGCCACGTTCCGTGTGGCGGCGAACGCCCGGCGTTGCGAATTCCGGGGACATCGGACACACCGAGCGAGAATTCACGCGATTTTGCTGGCATCGGTCGGACACAAGGTGCTACGAAATGGCCTGGGTGTGACGTAGAAGTCGGGACATGGGTCGCCGCATGATCACCTTTTCCGGGGTACGAGATGACGACGTTGGCGACACCAGAGACTGCATCACGACTCGATGCGCGGATCGATCCTCGATTCCGAGCCCCCACCGAACACCGCGACATCGACCGTCGCGTCAATGCGTCAGCGCGTCGTCGCTCGCCGGTCGTGCCGGTGTTGCTCGCCGGTGTCCTCGCACTGACCGCCGTCGCCGTCGGCGAGCGCATCGAGGAGCGCCTGCTCGACACCTCGGCGACGAGCGCAGAGGTCGCGACACCAACCGTCGCTGCCCTCTCGACCGAGACCCTCTCGACGGACGCCAGCCCAAACCCGGCTGCTGCCGGCGC
>JBGTCW010000028.1:0-2099 GCA_041748635.1 Ilumatobacteraceae bacterium
GCGATCATGCACAACCACGCGAAGGCATCGGGGCTGTTCGGCATCGACGAGCGCGTCGAGATGGCGACGACGGCGCTGGCGCATCTCGACGGTGTGACGGTGGTTGCTCAGACCGGCCTGGCGGTGCAGGCGGCGCAGCGCGCCGACGTCGACTTCATCGTGAAGGGTCTGCGGACCTCAGGGGACTTCGAGATCGAACAGCAGATGGCGCACAACAACTACGCAGTGACCGGCGTCCGCACGGTGTATCTTCCCTGCCGCCCCGAACTCGGCTACATCAGCAGCCGTTTCGTCCGCGAGATCGCCAAGTACGGTGGATCCATCGATCACCTCGTCCCGGCGCACGTCGCGGACGCACTGCGTCGCATCAATGACGACGCGCAGAACTGAGCCACACATGAGCCACGACGACCACGACGAGTACGACGACATCGACGACGAGTACCCCGATCCGGCTGCTTCCGGCAGCTTCGTTGGCGACGCCGAGACGCTGCTGCGTCGGGCGATCGACATCATCGCCACCGCGCCGACGATGCCGCTGTCGTCGTCACCGCGGATCGATCGTGACGAGATGATCGAGCTGCTCGAAGAGTCGCTGCATCGCCTCCCCGAGGAACTCCGCCAGGCCCGCTGGATGCTGAAGGAGCGCCACGAGTTCGTCGCCAAGACCCGCCGCGAGGCCGATGAACTGCTCGAGGCCGCCCGGGTTCGCGCCGAACGGATGGTGCAGCGCACCGAGGTGGTCCGCGCCGCCGAGCAGCGAGCCCGCCAGGTCATGGAAACCGCCGAGGCCGACTCTCGCCGCCTGAAGCACGAGACCGAGGACTTCCTCGACCAGCGCCTCGGTTCGTTCGAGATCCTGCTCGACAAGTTGCAGAAGACCGTGGGGGCAGGTCGTCAGCGCCTCTCGATCGGCGGGGTCGTCGACGACACCGACGTGATCGACGAAGACGACCCGACCAAGGGCTTCTTCGACCAGGACCACTGAGCGCCCTCGGAGCTGGCGTGCCCGATCCTCTTCGTCCGCTGCGCGTCAACGCCGTCGAACTGCTGCGGCAGCCCGGCGCCGTCAGCACCGTCACCCTCGACATCGAGGCGGAATCGCTCGGTGCCGAGCACGATCGACTCGTCGGCGACGTCCACGTCGACCTCCGCCTCACGTCGGCGAACGTCAGCGTCGATGTGTACGGGACGGTGAGCGCCGACTGGTCGACGGTGTGTCGTCGATGCCTTCGCGAGATCTCGGGAACCGCCATCGGCGTCGTCGATGAGCGCTACCAGATCGAGACACTCGATCCCGATGCGTTCCTGATCATCGACGGTCAACTCGATCTGGCGGCACCGGTACGCGAGACCGTCCTGCTCGAACTCGACACCGAACGACTCTGCCGTGACGACTGTGCGGGCCTCTGCCCGGTGTGCGGAGTCGACCGGAACACGACGGCGTGCTCGTGCGACACCACCGTTCGAGACGAGCGATGGGCAGCGCTCGAGGGCTTCGTTCCCGACGACGATTGAACAGGCACTCGTCGGCCGCCGATGGCAACGGCGTCGGCCCCCGATAACGTGATGCGGCCGTTGCGGCACGATGCGCCCGAATCGGGCCCCGATCCACCACCGGTTGCACGATGACCGCCCCCGAGAACCAGGAAGCGAACGATGGCCGTTCCCAAGAAGAAGACCTCCAAATCGAAAACCCGCAGCCGTCGGGCCAGTGCCTGGCAGCTGCACGCGCCGGCGCGTAGTTTGTGCCCGCGGTGCGGCAACGCAAAGACGCCTCACGTGGTGTGCCCGTCGTGTGGCTGGTACCGCGATCGCGTCGTCGTCGACGTCGGCTGACGCCGCGATGCTGCCCATCGCCGTCGACGCCATGGGCGGCGATGCAGCCCCCGGGCCGATCCTCGCCGGTGCACACCGAGCGGCAGCCTCCGGCGTGCCGATCGTGCTCGTCGGCCCGGCCGATCTCGAAGGTCGCACTGCGCCCGATGGCACGACGCTCGACCTGATCGAGGCGTCCGAGGTGATCGGCATGGTCGAAGACCCCGCGCAGGGCGTGCGGCGCAAGAAGGACTCCACCCTGGTGCGTGCCGCCGAAGCCG
>JBGTCW010000029.1:0-11401 GCA_041748635.1 Ilumatobacteraceae bacterium
GGCGGTCGCGCTCGTCGACCAGCACGTACCAGCCGACACCACCGTGACAGTCGTCAGCCGCGGCGACGAGGCGCTGCTGCGTTTCCGCGCGAACGGCCGACATCTACCAGCAGCAGGCGACGGCTCCTACGCCGGGCACCATCCCGCTGACACCGCCGAGGTCCTCCGGCATCTCGACACTGCACGCTCCGCAGGCGCAAAGTTCCTGCTCGTCCCGGCCACATCGGACTGGTGGTTCGACTACTACACCGGCTTCACCGAACATCTGCAGCGCACAGCACGACAGGTCGCAGCACGCGACGGCCATGTGCTGTTCGACCTGGTCGAACGCCGAACGTCGGCGGCCGGTGATCTGGGCGGAGCGCAGGATCACGAGCAGGGCGCCACGGACGCACCCAGTCTTCGTGCCGGCGCGCGACGCCATACACATGCAGGCAAACCCAAGGTGCAGGTCGTGTCGTGGAGCGTGTCACACAACCCGTACGGTCGGGCGCATCTGCTCGCCGACGTGCTCTCCGGCACCTGCGAGGTCGAGCTGATCGGAACCACGTTCGACCGCTTCGGAGGTGAGATCTGGCGACCGCTCGCCGACCAAGGTCTGCCGCTGCGGACGATCGCTGGCGGCACGATGGCAGAGCTGCTGCCACGCATGGAGGAGATGGCTGCCACGCTCGACGGCGACGCGATCCTCGTGTCGAAACCGCGTTTCCCGAGTTTCGGTCTCGCGATGATCGCCAAAGGCCTGCGGAACCGTCCCGTCATCCTCGACGTCGACGACCACGAGCTCGCCTTCGTGAACGCCACCAAGTCGATGACGCTCGAAGACATGGAGAAACTGGCAGGGAACGACGCACTCACGAACCCGTTCGGTGGCCCGTGGACCCGGTACTGCGACCATCTCATCGAGCTCGCTGACACCGTCACCGTGTCGAACTCGGCGCTGCAGGACCGTTACGGCGGCGACGTGATCGGTCACGCCCGAAACGAGAAAGTGTTCGATCCGTCACGGTTCGATCGGGGTGACGTCCGTGCCACCCTCGGCTTCGATGACAGTGACCGGGTCGTGCTGTTCGGGGGCACCCCACGACGCCACAAAGGCATCGTCGACATCGCTGCCGCGCTCCGCCGTCTCGGCGACCCCCGCTTGAAGCTGTGCCTGATCGACACCGCTGAGCTCGCCGAAGTGGCCCACGAGCTCGCCGAATACTCCGACCTCGTTCACACGGTCGGGTATCGGCGGATGCGTGACCTCCCCGCTCTCGTCGCGGCTGCCGATCTGGTCTGCGTGCTCCAAGACCCCGCCAGCCCCGTCGCCCAGTACCAGATCCCCGCGAAGATCACCGACGCCCTCGCGATGCAGACACCGTGCCTGACGACGTTCGTGCCGCCGCTTGCCGAGCTCGCAGCGACCGGTGCGCTCGCGCTCGTCGACGGTCCGCTCCACGAGGCGATCGAGGCGATCTTTGATGATCGTGCCATGACGCTCGCACGAGCTGAGCTCGGCCGCACCGTGTTCCTCGAACAGCTCAGCTATGCAGCGGTCAGGCCGCGCCTGACCGCCATCATCGAGTCCCAGATCGCCTCACCCAGTCCAGTGCCGGCCGAGTACGTCAGCGCGATCTCGTTTGCACGCCACGTCGCGTCCGGCGGCGACACACCGGCATCTTGGGACCAGCCGCAGAGCACCACCGACCGCATCGACGCTGCGCTCGGAGGGCATGGCGTGCAGAACACAGAAGATGGCGTGCAGAACACAGAAGACGGCGTGCCTGTCGTGTACGACGTCGTGGTGTTCTGGAAGCAGAACGACACCGGCATCTACGACCGACGCCATGACATGCTGCTCGAACAGTTCGCCAGGTCGCCGCGCGTCGGTCGCGTCGTGCAGTTCGACCACCCGATCGGGATCAGCACGCTGGAGCGGTCACGTCACGAGCCTCCGACCAGCCACGGACGGCTCGTGTACGACCAGACGACAGCACGCATGAACGGCTGCGCCGACGACGCCGACCACAAGGTGATCCGACGCACCTTCGTGTACGAGAACCGACCGAAAGACGACCTTGATCGTCTCGCCAGCGTGCTGCCACCGAAATCCGCTCACCTCGAAACAGTCGCCAGCATCGTCGCTGAAGCCGATGTCGGCACCGGCGTTCGCCCGATGGTGCTGTGGGGCTATCCGAAGAACTTCGAGCTCGGCGATCTCATCGACAGCCTCGAACCCGATCTCGTCGTCATGGACGTCGTCGACGACCACCGTACTTGGCGCAAGAACGGTGTGGAACGCGACGAGATCGCCCACCACTACGCCGACGTTCTCGCCCGAGCGCACCTCACGCTGACGAACTGTGCGCCGATGCTCGCAGAGATGCAGCCGCTGTCAGCGAACGCGCATCTCGTCGCGAACGGCTGCGATTGGCCGCCACGCCAGCTGGCCGGACCGCCACCAGACGAGCTCACCTCCCTCGAAGGGCCGGTGGTCGGGTACGTGGGGAACCTGTCAGCACGGATCGATGTCGACCTGCTCGACGCGGTCGCTTCACGTCACCCCGACTGGAACCTGGTGTTCGTCGGGTCGACTCACGCCGGCCGTGACGTGCTGGCACTCGACGCCCACGACAACGTCCACTTCGTCGGACCCCGCCGCGCCGATGACGCACGCCGCTTCCTCGACTGCTTCGACGTCGCCGTCATCCCCCACCTCGACGACCCGATGACCCGGAAAATGAACCCGCTAAAGGCGTTCGTGTACTGCGCAGCGGGTGTCCCCGTCGTGTCGACCGCGATCGCAGGTCTCGACGAGCTCAGCGAACTGATCCGTGTCACCGACAGCTGCGACGAGTTCATCACCGAGATCGAGAAGGCGATCGCCGGCGGTCGACGACCGATCTCAGACGAGGCGTGCAGCGTGCTGGCCCGCCATGCATGGTCAGCACGCATGGCCGACATCGAACGCCTCCTCGACGACGTCTGGCAGCAACGATGAATCCAGACCACACACCACCTGAGCTCATGGCGCAGCGGTCGGTCGCAGCGATCACCTCAGCGCTCGCTCAGGTCGCCGAAGCCGACCACCAGCACCTCGACGGCGGCGGTTGGCCGATGGCAGCGGACGCACTCACGTTCCTGCGTGAGATCGTCACTGCGCTCGAACCTTCCCACATCGTCGAGTTCGGGTCCGGCGTGTCGACGGTGGAGCTCGCACGTGCCGCCGACCGGCTCGGGGGACCGTGCGCTGTCACGACGATCGAGAACGACCCGGCGGCGTGCCGTGCAGTCCGCGCCGAACTCGAACATGCCGGTGTGTCCGCGACCGTCCAGTTCGCTCCGCTCGTCGTGCGTCGCGTCGACGGCCGTCACCTGCCTGTGTACGATCTCCGCCGACCACGGTTCGGGAGCCACGCCGCCCCGGGCCTCATCGTCGTCGACGGGCCACCATCGATGCTCGGAGGCCGTGAGGGCTCGTTGCGTCAGGCCTTGAGCCTCGCGATGGTCGGCACCATCTTGCTGCTCGACGACGCCCGCCGTGAGGCTGACGCCGAGGTGTTCGCGGCCGTCGCCCGCACTTACCATGAGTGTCTGGAAACCGTTGAGTGTGACGGCTTTGATCGTGGGATGGGAGCGTTCGTCGTCACTGCTCCGGTGCGGGTGGGCTTCGGTGACGACATCCCGACCAGCGCTCACAGCGGCGGTTCGACCGCGCGATCAGGGGACAGCGGATCGAGGGTTTCGTGACAGGGTCTTCGGGGCCGCAGCGCCCGATCGTTGTCGCCGGAGCGATCGCGTCCAAGCTCCACAACGGCGGTGAGGCGTGGGTTCGCATGTCGTGGTTGGACGCCGTCGCCGCGACCGGTCGTGACGTATGGCTGATCGAGCAGATCGCCGACCCGACACCTGAACAAATCGCGTACTTCAGCAGCGTGGTCAACTGGTTCGGGGTCTCCGGTCGTTCCCTGCTCGTCAACGCTGACGGCGACGCTGTCGTCGGACCAGACGGGGTCGACCCACGTGACGTCGCTGGCACGGCAGAAGCGCTGCTGAACATCTCCGGGCACCTGACGGACGCCACCCTGTTCGAACGGTTCTCGCATCGGGTCCTCATCGACATCGACCCCGGATACACCCAGATATGGCAGGCGCAAGGCATCGAGGGCGCCAACGTCGACGGCCACCATGCGTATGCGACGATCGGAGAGAACATCGGCGACGACGACTGCGCGATCCCGACGAACGGTCTGACCTGGATCCCCACCCGGCAGCCGGTCAGCATGACCGCATGGGAGACGACTGCACCCCCGCCGCCAACTGAACCGGCGCCCACTCTGAGGTTCACGACCGTCGCGTCGTGGCGTGGGAGCTACGGGCCGGTCGAACTCGACGGCTGCCGCTACGGAGTGAAGGCGCATGAGTTCCGCAACATCATCGATCTGCCGTCACGCTTCGCTGACGTCACTCTCGAGATCGCACTCGACATCCATCCCGGCGACGACGCCGACCGTCGCGCTCTCATCGGTGCCGGATGGTCGTTGACCGACCCGGCCGCGGCTTCGTCGACACCGGAACGGTTCCGCAGCTACATCCAACGCTCGGCCGGTGAGGCGTCGGTCGCCCAAGGGGTGTACGTGCACACGGCGTGCGGATGGTTCAGCGACCGAACCGCCCGCTACCTCGCCGCTGGACGCCCCGTCGTCGTCCAGGACACCGGGTTCACACGCAACGTCACGTCTGGTGCCGGCCTGCTCGCGTTCACCGACACCGCAAGTGCCGCGGCGGCGATCGACGAGGTGCGCGCCGACTACACCCACCACGCCGAGGCCGCACGGAACGTCGCTCGACGGCACTTCGACCCGGTCACCATCATCACCGACCTGTTCGATCGGGCGCTGTGAACCGCACCCATCGCGCCCCTCCTGGACGCCCTACGGTGCTCCTCACCGGCACGGTCGGCGGGGTCCCACATCTGGGCGGGCTGACATGGGTTGCGCTGAATCAGATGTTCGGTCTCGCACAGGCCGGATGTGACACTCACCTGGTCGAGCCGATCACCTCTGACCGCCTGCTGCCCCTCGGGTCCAGCCTTGCTGACAGCGTCAACGCGATGTACTTCGGGGCGGTGGTCGACGCGTTCGGGCTCGTCGGGCGCGCGACGCTGGTGTGCACCGACACCGGTGAGACCGTCGGTGCGTCGATGGTGGAACTGGCCGAGCTGGCGGGCCGGTGCGACGCATTGTTGAACGTCGGAGGGATGCTCGCCGTCGCCGAGCTCGTCGAGCCCATCGGTGTTCGCGCATACCTCGACCTCGACCCGGGGTTCACTCAGCTGTGGGCGTTGCAGGGAGCCGACATGCGCCTCGACGGGCACACCCACTTCGTCACCGTCGGAGCACTCCTCGGTCAGCCCGGCTGCGACGTTCCCACGTTGGGACACGAATGGATCGGCACGCTCCCACCGGTCTCACTCGAACACTGGTGTCAGCCGGACGGTAAACCCGCAGACGTCGAGCGGCGGGCGAGCTGCGATGGGGCGTTCACGACGGTCGCGTCGTGGCGAGGATACGGCTCGGTCTGGCATGACGGCGTCCACTACGGCCAGAAAGCTCATGCGACCCGACCCCTGTTCACACTGCCGTCTCGGACCAGCGAACGCTTCGAGTTGGCGCTCGAGATACATCCGGACGAACGCGACGACATCGCAGCGCTCGACGAGCACGGCTGGTCGGTCGTCGACCCCGCTGATGTGGCCCGAACCCCGCGGGACTTCCACCGTTTCGTCACTAGCTCCAAAGCTGAGCTCGGGCTCGCGAAACTCGGATACGTCGTGGGGCGCACAGGATGGTTCAGTGACCGCTCCGCGTGCTATCTCGCTGCGGGACGGCCCGTCGTCGCTCATGACACCGGGTTCGGCGACGTCATCCCGACCGGGGAAGGGCTGCTCGCGTTCACCGGGCTCGAAGACGCGGCCGCGGCGGTCGCCGATGTCGCCGGCGACTGGGAGCGGCACAGTCGTACAGCACGACATCTCGCTCACGAGTATCTCTACGCCGGTACGGTGATGGGCCGTCTCCTCGATCGGCTCGGTGTGCGATGACAGGCACATCTGCGGCCGTGAACCGGGCGCACGTGGTGGACGCTGTGCGCGCAGCGGCCGGTACCGGCGACGTCGAAGTCGGTGCGCTGAGGCGTTGCGAGTACACGAAGAGTGCGCCGCTGTACATCGGGACGGTCGTCGTGGACGGGCGCAGCGCAGACATCATCGTCAAAGATGTGACGAGGTCCGCGCTGCTGCCGGGCGCCCGCCAGGTCAAACCGGCGTTCCTGCACGACCCGCACCGTGAACCTGCGATGTACCGGGACGTGCTCGGCGACGTCGACGGGCCCGCCGCCTATCTCGGCCATCATCTCGACGAGTCGACCGGCACAATGCTGCTCGTGATCGAACATGTCGCCGGTCTCGAGCTGGGCGACGTCGGCGAGTTCAGCGTCTGGGTCGACACGGCCCGATGGCTCGGCGCGTTCCATGCGAGCGACGCCGCCACCGCTGCTGCAGACGTCGGCCTGCTTCAGCATGACAGCGACCTGTACCACTGCTGGCTCGAACGGGCGGTCGCTGCGACGGGCCGTCTTCGGTCACCAGAGCGCAAACGCGTCAACCACGTCCTCGGTGTGTACAGAGACGTCGCCGTCGAACGTCTGATCTCGGCACCGTCGACGCTGCTGCACGGCGAGATGTACTCGTCGAACGTGATCGTCGGCGGCGCGCGAGTCGACGGAACGCTGTGTGACGCCCGTCCCCGGATCTGTCCGGTCGACTGGGAGACTGCCGGTCTCGGCCCGGCGGTGCTCGATCTGGCGGCGCTGATCACTGGCGACTGGGGGCCGGACGCCGTCGACTCGCTCGTCGGCGCGTACTGTGAGAGCGCCGGCGTCGTCGAAGGTGACCGCTGCGAGTTCGTCGGTGAGCTTGCCGCCAGTCAGTTGCAGCTTGCGGTCCAGTGGCTTGGGTGGTTCGTCGGTTATGATCCGCCGCCATGGCAGGCGAGAAGCTGGGTCGATGAAGCTGAGAGCGCAGCCGCCCGACTCGAATGAACGCTGCGAGCGCTGTGGCGGCTTGCCGGTCAGCGTGCTGGTTTGGTGGCCGTGAACGTGAGCAGCTGGTCGGCGCCGCTGTGAGCGCACGTGAACCGGACAGCCGCGACGTGGGCGCCTAAGCCGACAATCCGTCCGAGCAGGTCCGCTCCGAAGTCGTTGTACACGAGGTGGCTCCCGGCGTGGTATCGGGGCTCGAGGAGGTGGATGTCGTCGTCGCCGGTGGTGTCGACTCGGGTGACGGTCCGGTCGCGCATCGGATGGTTGAGCGGGATCGTGAACACGTGGGTGCCGCCAGGTTTCAGGACCCGGTGTACTTCGGCGAAACCTGCGATCGGGTGGCGGACGTGTTCGAACACGTCAGAGGTGATGACGAGGTCGAAGGTGTCGTCGTCGAAGCTGAGGTCCATCAGGTCTTCTGAGCGGAGCCCGTCGACGGAGGTGCCGGGAGCGACGTCACCGTTGTACTCTGAGTTGACGTAGCCGGTGAGGGTGCGCAAGTGACGTCGGAACGGCCCGCGCGTGCCGGGCTCGTACACGGCGACGTCACCGAAGTCCGGGTGGCCGGCAAGCTCACTGATCGTGGCAGCGTTGATGTGCGGGTACAAGTTCAGGATCGTTGCCGCCTGGGCGTGGTAGCGCAGCTGGGCTCGACATCGCGGGCAGCGGTAATGCTCCCGCACCACGACGCTGTCGTGACCAGCGTCGCTGTCGAGCTGGTATGCGCCGCGATCGCCGCACAGGGCGCAGCAGCCGACGTCAACGGGTTCGGTGGCGCCGGGCGCGGCACCGTGTTGAGAGGACGGTTCCACCTGACCGATGGTACCGGTCGGATGGTGGCACTGGGCTGCGGTGGCCGTCGGTACCGGCTCCACCTTCGACGTCTACCTTCCCGTCGCCGACTCGCCCGCTGCCGTCGCTCCGATGGACGGCGATGAAGCCACACCCCCCCCTGTCGGGAAGGGCGAACTCGTGTATTGCATGAACATGCCTCACATGGACGGTCCGCCACGCTCCAGGCGCTCCGGCCGTGCCCCGTGGAGTGGTGGAAGTAGGTCTGTGATCCTTGGCTTCGTCAGCTGATGTTATGCGGCTGGCAGCGCGTCAGGGTCGGTGGTGGTGATCTCCTCCGTGTCGTGGTCGATGGCGGCCATGGATTCTTCGGAGAGGTAGCGGCGTTCGGCGATGGCCCAGTCGTCGTGTTGGTCGAGGAGGACGGCGCCGACGAGGCGGATCACTGAGGCGTCGTCGGGGAAGATCCCCACGACGTTGCTGCGACGCTTGATCTCTTTGTTGATCCGCTCGAGCGGGTTCGTCGAGGCGATCTTGCGCCAGTGCGCTCGGGGGAACGCTGTGTGGGCGAGCACGTCGGCCTCTGCGGACTCGAGGATGGCGGCGGCTTTGGGGAACTGGCCCTCGAGGATCCGCACGACCTCATGGAGCTGGGCCCGGCACGCCTGCGCGGTGGGCTGAGCGAAGATCGTGCGGACGGTCGCGGCGACCATGTCTTTGGAGGCCGAGGGCACGGTGCCCAAGATGTTGCGCATCAGGTGAACCTTGCAGCGCTGCCAGCTGGCGCCGGCCAGCACACGTGGGATTGATGCCTTCAGTCCGGCGTGTGCGTCGGAGATCACGAGCTTCACCCCGGCGAGGCCCCTGTCTTTCAAGCTGCGCAAGAACGCGGTCCAGAACACCTCGTCCTCGCTGTCGCCGACGTCGACGCCGAGCACCTCGCGGTCACCGTTGGCGGTGACTCCGGTGGCGACGACCACGGCACGGGAGATGATCCGGTGGTTGATGCGAGCCTTGATGTAGGTGGCGTCGAGGTAGACGTAAGGGAACCCGACGTGGTCGAGTCGCCGGGAGCGGAACACGGTCACCTCCTCGTCGATGCCGGCGCAGATCCGCGACACCGTCGACTTCGACACACCCGACTCACAACCCAGCGCCCGGACCAGATCGTCGACCTTCCGGGTGCTGGTGCCGGTCGTGTAGGCGGTCATGATCACACCCCACAACGCCTTGTCGACCCGGCGTCGCGGTTCCAGCAGCGACGGGAAGAACGACCCGACCCGGACCTTGGGGATCCGCAGCTCCACGTCCCCCGCCGGCGTGGACAACCGGCTGCGGCTGCCGTTGCGCTGGTTCGATCGGCTGTCGGTGCGCTCGTGCGGAGCGGCGCCGATCGCCGCGGTGAGCTCGGCATCGATCAGTTCTTGCATCCCGGTCTCGAGCAACCGGCGGAACAACTCCTTGCTGTCACCATCGCCCAAGCGCGCGAGAAGGTCGGCAACTCGGGCATCATCGTCATGGGTCATCGCGTGGGTTCCTTTCCAGTGAGTGCTTTCGCAGGTCTCACCAAGGATCACGCGATGGCTCACCCCATCAGGGGGACCGCCTCGCTACTTCCACCACCTCACGGGACGCCAACGGCGCTCTCCTCGCGCACCAGCCACAGCCTTCCGTCAACCGCCGTCAGCGGCCTCATCGCCAGTCGCAAGGTGGGCCGGCGACCTTCGATGTGACGATCCGCGCTTGGTGACCGTCCGCGTCTGCGATCGATGAGCGTCCCCTTGACGGAAAAGGGCGGCGCCAACCGCGTCGCTCGTGCCAATGGATTGCCAATGAACGCGTCAACACCAGGGAACACAGGGCGGTACGGGCCCGGACGAATGGGTAGCATTTCTCCTGCTAGAACATCACGAAGCGCCATCTGGCAACACTGGTTGGACAGTCCTGCTCGCTCTCTCAAGGTGGCGGCACGGGTTCGAATCCCGTACGGGCTGCCAATCATCATGGAACACCAGGTCAGAGGCACTCTTCGGAGTGCCTCTTCTGGTTTTCACCGCGTCGTGCAGTGGAGGCCGATCATGTTGCCTTCGGTGTCGGTGACGATCGAGACCTCACCGTGGTCGCCGATCGAAAACTGGCTCTCCTGCTGTTTCGGTGGGTGAGTAGCTGACCATCCGCGGGTGCACCCCGTTGCTGCGCTTGGCTTTCCGGCTGTCTAGGACGGTCGACCGAAGCGAGGTGCAACGGGGTGCGGAACTCAAGGGTATGGCGGCGGCTGATCGGCGTCGACCACCAGGTCGTGATCGACGGTGTCGACTTCGACGACGAGCTCGACGAGATCACGGTCCGGTGCCGGCTTCGGCGGGGCACGAAGCGACGGTGCGGTCGGTGCGATCGTCGCTCACCGTTGTATGACCGCGGTGACGGGCGACGCCGCTGGCGATCCTTGGACGCCGGCACGACGCGGGTGTTCATCGACGCTGAGGCGCCGCGGGTCGACTGTGTCGAGCATGGGGTGACCGTGGCCGCGGTGCCGTGGGCGCGTCACGACGCCCGCCACACGAGAGCGTTCGATGATCAGGTCGCCTGGCTGGTGACGCACACGTCGAAGTCTGCGGTGATGGCGTTGATGCGGGTCGCGTGGCGCACCGTCGGCGCGATCGCCGCCCGGGTCGTCGCAGACGGTCGTGCTGCGCATGACCCGTTCGACGGGCTGGTGCGGATCGGGATCGACGAGATCTCGTATCGGCGCGGACACCAGTATCTGATGGTCGTCGTCGATCACGACACCGGCCGGCTCGTCTGGGCCAGCCCCGGCCACGACCGAGCGACACTGCAGACCTTCTTCGACCTGCTCGGCCCGGAACGAGCCAGCAGCATCAAGCTGATCAGCGCCGATGCAGCCGAGTGGATCGGCGACTGTGCGCTCGCCGCGTGCAAGAACGCGACCTTGTGCCTCGATCCGTTCCACATCGTGCGGTGGGGCAGCGACGCGCTCGACGTCGTTCGCCGCTGGATCTGGAATGTGCTCCGCAAGCTCGGTCTCCCAGGCCAGGCCAAGCACTTGAAGGGGTGCCGCTACGCGCTGTGGAAGAACCCCGAGGACCTCACCGACCGGCAACGATCCAAGCTGGCCTGGATCGCCCGCCACAACCAGCAGCTCTACCGCGCGTACTTGCTGAAAGAGCAGCTGAGGCTGGTGTTCCAACATCGAGGTGCCGAAGCCGTCGCAATGTTGGACGACGGGCTGGCCTGGGCGCGCCGCTCGCAGATCCTTGCGTTCGTCGAGCTCTACCACCGGATCAAGAAGCACCGCGCCGGGATCATCGCGGCGGTCACCCACGGCCTGTCGAACGGGCTGACCGAGAGCGTGAACACCAAGCTCCGGTTGCTCACCCGGATCGCCTACGGGTTCAAGTCCACCGACAACCTCATCGCCCTGTGCCTCCTCGACCGAGGCGGCTACTGCCCACCACTACCCGGCCGCCAGACCACCACATGACCCACGGAAACAGCAGGAGAG
>JBGTCW010000030.1:0-2731 GCA_041748635.1 Ilumatobacteraceae bacterium
GACGGCACAGCCTGACCGCCCGCTCCTTCTCGACGTCGGTGTAGCGACGCGTCGTCGCCTTCCCCGGTGACTTCTCTTTCGGCATGACCCCATCCTTGTTTCCAAGCTCAGGAGCCGCCAACGAACCCAGGGTGATTCAGATCGCCGCGCTCGCCGCGATCGCGCTCGTCGTCGCCGGAGGGACCTGGATCGTGCTCGACCGAACGGGCACCGACGACTCGCCGAGCTGGCTGTTCAGTCACACCGCGAACGGTGGCACGCTCACGGCGAACGGCGACGGCACCCATTCGCTCACCCTCACCGCCATAGACCCGAACGTCATGGCGTTCACCGATCGTCCCGATCGTCAGGCGGCAATCCTCACTCCGCAGGACCTGGTCGACGCCTGGCCGTCGGTGTTCGCCGACTCGGCGCCCAACGCCGTGCTGGTCGAACACGCCCCGACGGGCGACACCGACTCGCTCGTGGTCGTGCTCAGCGATCCGCGACTGGACGGGTCGACCATGACCTACACCGCCGAGATCCTCACCGACGAGAACCACCCGAGCAGTGTCAAGGGCATGGTCGGCGCGCCGCACGCTGTGCCGCCCGCGACGTTCGCCGATGCGAGCCTGTTCATCGACGACGTGTCGCCACCTTCGTGGGTTGAGCCGGCGGGCCCCAACCAGTGGGTGTGCAAGGGCCAATTTGGTTGGGGGGCGGTCCTCAGCTCCCCCGCACCGATCCCGGCGCCGGCGTCCGACGCGGCGAAGAGCCAGTTCGACAACGCCTGCGATAACCAAAACGGCGTACCTCGGCTCTACCCTGCCTAGCCAGCAGCGGAAAATCGGCTTTCTAGCAGCCGATCCTGGCGCCGTGACGCGCGGCGGAGGTGGTCATCCGGCCGAGGTGGTAGTGGCCATCCCGAACGCCTTGGCCGGCGATCGCATTTCCAACTTTCCCAAGGACGAGTACTGGGCGCGGGCCGGCCGGTCGATCTGAGCCGTCGGCGCACTACGTTCGTCGCAGTGGCACCGACGCATCCGTATCTCGACTGGCCGGGGCCGATCGCATTTGCCCATCGCGGCGGCACCAGCGAGGCGCCGGAGAACACGCTGCCGGCGTTCGAACATGCCGTCTCCCTCGGTTACCGGTACCTCGAGACCGACGTACACCTCAGCGCCGACGGCGTGCTGATGGCGTTCCATGACCCGGATCTCACTCGGACGTGTGGGGTCGACGGCACCATCGCGGAGATGACAGCCGACGAGATCGCCGACGTGCGCGTCGACGGGAGCGCATCGATCCCGTCGATGAGCGAGTTGTTCGAGCGGTTTCAGGACGCTCGGTTCAACATCGATTGCAAGTCAGACGTCGCCGTGGGTCCGCTCGCGGCGCTGATCCGACGTCACGAGGCGATCGATCGGGTGTGCCTCGGCGCCTTCAGCCATGCCCGCCTGACCAAGCTCCGCACCTTGCTCGGTCCCGACGTGCTGACGTCGACGAGCCCACAGGAAGTCGCCTCGCTCCGGTTCTTCGGTCGAGTGCGCGGCATGGCGCATCGCGCCACCCAGGTTCCCCTCCGATACGGCGCTCCGAGTGGCCCCAAGGGTGTCACCATCGTCAACGAACGCTTCATCCGCAACGCCCACCGCAGCGGGTTTCCCATCCACGTCTGGACGATCGATGACCCGCACGAAATGCATCGACTACTCGACCTGGGCGTCGACGGCATCATGACCGATCGCCCCGAGGTGCTCCGCGAGATCCTCGTCGACCGCGGCGCCTGGCACGGCGCCACCTGAGCTCGTATGTCCACCGCTGCACCCCGTGCCACCGTCCGCTCGTCCCGCTGCATGGTCGCGAGCGCCGATCAGCTCGCCACGTCTGCGGGCATGGCGATCTTCGCGAGCGGCGGGAACGCCGTCGACGCCGCAATCGCCACGAACGCCGCAATCGCCGTCACCGGTCCGCACCTGTGCGGAATCGGAGGCGACCTGTTCGCGCTGATCCACATCGACGATGCGAGCGCGCCCGACGATGTCGGCGAGACGTTCGCCCTGAATGCGTCCGGGCGCGCCGGCTCCGGCGCCGACGCAGCCACACTCCGCGCCGAAGGACACCTCGAGATGCCGTTCAAGCTCGACGTCCGATCGGTCACGGTGCCGGGGTGCGTCGACGGGTGGATGGCGCTGCACGAACGGTTCGGATCGCTCCCGCTCGATTGCGTGCTGGCCCCGGCCCGACGACTGGCCGCGGAGGGCTTCCCCGCCAGTCCGCTGCTCGTCGGATCCCTCCGACGACTCGATGCCGCGAGCCGGGGGCACCTGTCCGAGTTGGCGTCCCAGGCGACCACGACCGGAGCAACCGTCCGTCGTCCCGGTGCCGCGCTGGTCCTCGCCGCGCTGCCCGTCAGCGGACGCGACGGCTTCTACCTCGGCGCGTTCGGGGACGGCTTGATCGAACTCGGCGACGGGCTCTTCGACGCCGACGACCTCGGCACGGTGCAGGCGAACTGGGAGGAGCCGCTGAGCACGCATGCCTTCGGTGTCGAACTGCACACGATCGGGCCGAGCTCGCAGGGCTACCTCACCCTCGGCGCCGCCCGACTGGCCGAGCGACTCGACCTGCCCGACGATCCCGACGACGAGCGGTGGGCTCATCTCTTGATCGAAGCGGCGACGGCCGCCGGATTCGACCGTCCCGACGTCCTGCACGACACCGCAGACGGCGATGCGCTCCTCGCCGCTAT
>JBGTCW010000031.1:0-5061 GCA_041748635.1 Ilumatobacteraceae bacterium
TCACGCAGCTTCGGGTCGGTGGCGCCGGTGAGGTCCGCGAGCAGCGCCAGCGTGTCATCGGCGTCGTCGTCGAGCGCACGCGACAACGCGTCCTCGTCGAGCTCGCCGACCTCAGGTGAGATCTCGTCGAAGTGCGGTTGCTTCTCGAGGGCTCGCCGCGACGTCGTCTTGCGGCGGGCCTTCGAGACCTCCTCGTCGGCGGCGTCGCCCTCCTTCGTCGGAGGCGGGCTGTTCAGCGAGCCGTTGTCGCCCCGGTCGGGGCGCTGGCTTTTCCCTGGTTCGACTCGCCGTCCTGCGTGCCGAACACGGCGGTCCACAGTTCGCGCACGATGTCCTCGGTCGAGCGCGTGCTGCCTTCTCTCAGACGCACGCGGCCCGACAGTGCCACGAGGGCGGCGTCGAGCGACACGTCGCCGGCGTCCACCGACGAGGAGCGCACCTCGGCGAGTGAGGAGGCCACCGCGCACATGTCGATCGCGCCGCGTACCGACGAGCCGACTCGCAGGTCGCCGTGCGATCGGGTGCGCCGAACGAGTTCGACCACTTTGGGGATCCAGTCGGGATCGAGGCCACCGTCGCCTGCTGCTCGCAGCGTGATCTGGCACTCGTCGGTCGAGGTCTGATAGTCGACGGCAAGCCGACAGACCCGGTCGTAGATCGCCCCGGAAATGCGAGCGGTGCCGATGGCGTCGAACGGGTTCATCGCTGCGACGAGGCGAAACCCAGGCGCCGCAGCGAGGCGGCCCAAGCGGGGAACGTGCAGCTCGCCTTCGCTCATCACCGTGATCAGCACGTTGAGCGTCTCCTCGGGGACCCGGTTGATCTCCTCGACGTACAACAGCGAGCCGTCGCGCAGCGCCGCGGCCAGCGGGCCGTCGACGAAGACGTCGGCGTCGTAGCCCTCGGCCATCACCCGCGCCGGGTCGAAGTGGCCCACCAGGCGGGCAGGGGTCAGTTCGGCGTTGCCCTCGACGAACTCGAAGCCCACGCCGAGTTCGTGGGCTACGGTGCGCAGGAGCGTCGATTTGCCGGTGCCGGGCGGCCCTTCGATGACCACGTGACGATCGGCGATCAGCGCTGCGACCACCAGCTCGATCTCGCGACGGCGACCGACGACGGTCGAGCCGATCGACTCGACGAGCTCGGACGGCGGGCGTGCGATTGACCTGATCTGTGGCTCAGCCATGGGACCTCATCGACCGCCGAACCTAGCTGAGTGAGTGCGGCGCCAGCACAGCGTGCGCGCCCGCCCAGCAACCACGTTCGCGTGACAGTTCGGAAGGGACGCCTCATCCGATCTGCAACGCGAACGAAGGGTGTCAGCCGTGGACGACGACCCCGCGGATGTTGGTGCCGTCGCGCATGGCCTGGTAGCCGTCGTTGATCTCGTCGAGCGTGTAGCGGTTCGTGATCAACTCGTCGAGCTTGAGCTGGCCGTCACGGTAGAGGTCGAGCAGGCGAGGGATGTCGGCACGTGGATTGAGCGAACCGAAGATCGTCCCCTTGATCTCCTTGTTCCACATGGCGAGCTCGAACAGGTTCACCGACGACTCGGTCTGGGTCATCGGGGCGATCGCCGTGACGACGATGGTGCCACCCTTGCCGGCGAGCTGCGTGCCGAGCGCCATCATGTCGCCGTACAGAACGCCCGGCGTCATGATCACCTTGTCGGCCATCATGCCCCGGGTCATGTCCATCACCGCCGGCAGCGCATCCTCCATCGACGCGAACGCTTCGGTCGCCCCGAACTCCATGGCCTTCTCGCGCTTGAACTCGACGGGATCGACGGCGACGACACGACGGGCGCCCGCCATTGCCGCGCCCTGTACCGCGTTGATGCCGATTCCTCCGATGCCCACGACGACCACGGTGTCGCCGGGTGCCACGGCGGCCCGGTTGGTCGCCGATCCCCATCCGGTGGCGACCCCGCACGACACGAGCGCGACGGCTTCGAGCGGCAGGTCGGTGTCGACCTTGATGACCTGGTTCTCGGCCACGCAGGTGAAGTTCGAGAAGGTGCCGAGTTTCGCGAACAGCATCGGATCGCCGCTGCCGTCGGCAAGGTGGTGCCGGGTGGTGCCATCGGTGCTCATCCCCTTGAGGAAGGCACCAGCGCCGGCATCGCACAGGTTCTGACGGCCCGTCGAGCAGTAGCGGCATGTCCCGCACGACGGCACGAACGACGCCGACACGTGATCGCCGACCGAGACGCTGGCCACTCCCGGGCCGACTTCGGCGACGACTCCTGCACCCTCGTGACCGCCGACCGCCGGCCACATGTCGTCGATGCCCATCGCCGCCCAGGCCTCCTCGGGAGGAACGAGATCGCCGGTCACGAGGTGCTCGTCGCTGTGGCAGAGACCCGCGGCCTTCCACTCGACGATCACCTCACCGGCCTTCGGCGGGTCGACCTCGATCTCCTCGATCTGCCATTCCTGGCCGATCCCGTGCAGTATCGCCGCTCGGCTCTTCATGATGTCCCCCAATTTCTGTTGTAGCCGAATCCGATGATCGCAACGCCGGCGAGGGAAGCGCCAGCGACGAGCCGGAGTCGGAGTCGGGCCGACCCGTCGTGGCCACCCACCGAGGTGCGGTGAGGCCCGACAAAGGTCAATAGATGAGGACGCCGCGGATGTTCGCTCCGCTGCGCATGTCCTCGAACCCCTGGTTGATCTCGTCGAGCGTGTAGGTCTTGGTGACCAACGTGTCGAGATCGAGCTGGCCCTGGGTGTACAGCTCGAGGAGTTGCGGGATGTCCTTGCGAATGTTGGCGGATCCGAAGAGCGAGCCGACGATCTGCTTCTCGAACAACGTGAGGAACGCGCCGGGAATCGCGATCGAGGCTTCCGCGGTCGGATGGATGTTCGTGACCACGATCCGCGAGCGCTTGCCGCCCAGGTGGAACGCCTCGCCCAGTGCGTCGCCGTTACCGACGCCCATCGCCATCACGACCTTGTCGAACCCGCGACCCCAGGTGGACTCACCCAGGCCCTCCATCGCCTCAGCGATCGACGCGTAGGTGTGGGTGGCGCCGAGCTCCATGGCCTTCTCACGCTTGAACTCGACCGGGTCGATCGCGGCGATCACTCGAGCGCCGGCCAGCTTGGCGCCCTGCACGGCGTTCGCTCCGATACCGCCGACACCGACGACGGCGACGAAATCGCCGGGGCCGACCTCGGCCGCGTAGACCGCCGATCCCCATCCCGTCACGACGCCGCACCCGAGCAGGCACGCGCGATCGAGCGGGATGTCCTTGTCGATCTTCACCACGCTCGACTCGTGGACCACGGTGTGGTGGGCGAACGTCCCCAGCAGACACATCAAACCCAGGTCCTCGCCGTCGGCGGTGTGGTGACGAGCGGTGCCGTCCAGGATCTGACGACCCGTCGGGAAGGCAGCCCCGCCGATATCGCACAGGTTCGAATGTCCGGACGCACAGCTCGGGCAGCGACCGCACGCGGGGATGAACCCGAAGACGACGTGGTCACCCGCTTCGAGCCCGACGACGCCCTCGCCGATCTCCATGACGATGCCGGCACCTTCGTGGCCGCCGATCAGCGGCATCGGCGAGGTGGCCCCGGCGAGATCGCCCGTGACGAGGTGCTCGTCGGAGTGGCACATGCCCGACGCCTTGATCTGGACCAACACCTCTCCGGCCTTCGGCGGGTCGAGTTCGATGTCCTCGACGCTCCATTCCTGGTTGACATCCCTGAGAACTGCGGCCTTGGTCTGCATACGTCGAGAGTACGTCAGCGACGCGGAGACCAAAGGATCGGACAGACTGGACCGATGGCCGATCCCGAAACCGTCGTCGACCACGTCCGGTCGTTGGAGGACGACGACCTGCACAACCTCGCCGAGGTCGTTCGTCAGGTGCAGATCGAGCGGGCGATCGACAACGGCGACCACGACGCGATCATCGCCGCCGGATTCGAGGCCGGATTCGGCCGAGACGGCCTCGGGGTCCTGCCATGGGTCGAGGGGAGCGTGATCGTCTGTCCGGGCGGGTTGGTGTCGAAGTCGAAGGCCAGCCACCGCTGCCGGTTCATCAGCGTCGACGACGTGTGGGTGTGGGACTCGGGGTTGTTGCTCCGCGAGGACAAGCGATCGTCGCCCGGCACCGACGAGGGATTCCGGGCGATCGCGCTCGTGCCGCTCGTCGACGGCACCGAACTCGACGTGGTCACCGGCAAGGCCCGCAGCGGCCAACACTCCGTCGACCACGTCGTGAGCTACGAGGTCCGAAAGGGCGAACTCGTCGAGGTCAGCCAACGCAACGTCACCCCCGCCAACATGCGCTGATGTAACAATTGGTGTCAGACACCAAACGTCACATCAGCGGGGGAGGACCCGAACTTCGACGTACTGGTCGGCGGGGAGCCAGCGGGCGGCAGCGTCGCGGATGTCGGCGGCGGTGATCTCGTCGACCCAGCGTGACTGCTGGAGGAACTCGTCGAACGACGCGTTGCCGGCGGGATCGGTGAAGACGGCCAGGACCTCGTCGTTGATCTGTTCGTTGCTGAACAGATCGAGCCGCTGACGGATGCTCTCGCTCGCCGACGAGAACTCAGGGCCGCTCGGACCGGCCGAGCGCAGATCGTCGAGCTGTCCGAGCACCGCCGCGGTCACCTCGTCGAGGAGATCGGGCGAGGTCGTGTTCGAGATGTAGACCTCGGCATTGGGCGATCCGCCAGCGGTGATCTGCACGAACGAGAAGGGTGAGTACGAGTCGCCGAGTTCCTCACGAACGACGTCGGTGAGTCTGGCGGTCACGACCTCCTGCAACATCGCGGCTACGACGTCCTCGCGGCGCTCCGGACTGGCCGGAGCGGTGAACAGCAACGCCAGTGATGCTTGCTCGCCGACGCCGGCGTTCGTCTGTCGAGAGACGACGCCGGCGGGTGGCGCGGGCTCGACGAAATCGACGCTGTCGAGCCGACCCGCCGATGGCAAGGTGGCGAGATACCGGCGCGACAGCTCGATGGTGTCGCCGACGTCGAGGTCGCCACTGAACGAGAACGAGAAGTCGGAGGCGTCGCCGAATCGGTCGCGGTACACCCG
>JBGTCW010000032.1:0-2707 GCA_041748635.1 Ilumatobacteraceae bacterium
TGGAGCGAGGAGGGCCACGATCGACTCGCCGTCGATCAGCACGTCGGCTTCTCGCCGTCCGACGGCGGAGATCACCGTGCCGCCCGAGATCAGCGTGGTGGCCATCTCAGCCCTCCACCAGCTCGCCGTAGGCGTCGGGACGACGGTCGCGATAGAACGCCCAGCCGTCACGCACTTCCTTGATGCGATCCATGTCGAGCTCGCGAACGATCAACTCGGGCTTGTACGGGTCGCCCTTGTCGCCGACGTACTGACCCCGCGGATCGACGAAATAGCTCTGGCCGTAGAAGTCGTTCTCGCCGAGCGGTTCGATGCCGACCCGGTTGATCGCACCGACGTAGTACATGTTGGCGACCGAGGCCGCCGGCTGCTCGATCGACCAGAGGTACTCGCTGAGACCGCGATGGGTCGCTGACGGGTTGAAGACGATCTCGGCGCCGTTCAGGCCGAGTGCTCGCCAACCCTCGGGGAAGTGGCGGTCGTAGCAGATGTAGACGCCGACCTTGCCGACCGCGGTGTCGAAGATCGGATACCCGCCGTTGCCGGGGCGGAAGTAGAACTTCTCCCAGAATCCCTTGACCTGCGGGATGTGCTGCTTGCGGTACTTGCCGAGGTAGCTGCCGTCGGCGTCGATCACCGCCGCGGTGTTGTAGTACACGCCGGGTTGCTCGATCTCGTACATCGGCAGGACCATCACCATGTTCAGTTCCTTCGCCAACGCTTGGAACCGCTGTGTGGTCGGCCCATCGGGGATGTACTCGGTGTACTCGTAGTACTCCGGGTCTTGCACCTGGCAGAAGTACGGACCGTAGAACAGTTCCTGGAAGCACATGACCTGCGCACCCTGGGCCGCGGCCTCGCGGGCCGCGTCCTCGTGCTTGACGATCATCGACTCCTTGTCGCCCGTCCAATCAGTCTGCAGCAGCGCCGCCTTGATGATGTTCGCCATCACGTCCTCCATCTGCCCGCGCTGCGGGCCGGTCATGCCACCAGGGGACGACAATAATGACACACCCGCGAACGGACAACCGCCGTGGCTCGTGGGCGCCGGACGTTCATGCAGCCGAAACATCCGGAGTTCGCCACACGACAGGACGCTCTGCGTACGACTTGGCAGACTGTCCCGATGCCGACGTTCCGATCCGCTTGGCACTGGGTGTTCGGCAAGCACGAGCCGAAGCCGCCGAACCCCGATCGCACTGTCGAAGCGGGTTGGGTGCCGCAGTGGATGGCGCCGATGATCGTGGATGAACTGCGTGCGCAGGGAGTCCCAGCGGTGACCACCGACGATTACAACCTCAACCCGTACATGAACAGCCGCGAACCGATGGCGCGGGTGTTCGTGACCGAGGATCGTCAGGCCGAAGCCCGCGAGGTCATCACCGACATTCTCGGCCATCCTCCCGCCCAGCGCCGCATCTGAGCGCCTAGACCTCCAGCCCGCCAGCCCGCCCGCCCGCCCGCCAAAGCGTTCACGTTGCAGTTCGGATGGGGCGTTCCATCCGAAGTGTCACGTGAACGGGGTTCCGCTTGGGGTGAGTGACCGCCCACTGGGGTGTCATGAGCATCTACGACGCCGTGACCGATCTCGCTGCCGGTCAGGAGGGGACGATCAGCAGCGACCAGCTCCGAACACTAGGGGTCACGAAGTGGGTGCAGCAACGCCTCGTCGTCGAGGGCCGGCTGCAGCGCATTGCACCCGGGGTGTACGTCGTCAGGGGATCACCCGATACGCATCGGCAACGACTGCGGGCGGGTCTGTTGGCGCTCGGCGACCGCAGCTGGGCGAGCTTCGAGTCCGCCGCTGCGCTTCACGGACTCGACCGATCCGACCACCGTGCGGTCGAGTTCACGGTCGCCCGCGGGCGGCGTCCACCGCTGATGCCGTTCGTGGTGCACACCACGAAACGCTTGCGGCCGGTCGACTTCGTCCTGGTGGACGGCTTTCGGGCGACCTCCGCAACGCGCACCGTCTTCGACCTCGCTCTCGCCGGGTCGTCGCGACAGCGGATCGAAGCGGCCATCGACAGTGCCGTGCGGCTCCAGCTCTCCTCGCCACAGGTACTGAGTCGGCGACTCGCAGATCTTCGGGGGTCGGGCCGCGGCGGGTGTCGACTCGTCGAGGAACTGATCACCGATTCGGGTGGCCACTCGATGCTCGAGCGCCGCTTCCTCGAACTCGTCCGCGAGGCGGGACTTCCGACGCCGAGGATGCAGGTGGTGTTCCGCGTCGACGGGCGACACGTGGCCCGCGTCGACTTCCTGTTCGATGACTTCGGCGTCGTGGTCGAGGTGTCCGGCCAGAAGGGTCACGCCAGCGCCGCCGAACGGGCACGAGACGCCCAGCGGCGCAACGAACTGCAGGACCTCGGACTCCGGGTCTTCGAGTACACCTGGGACGACGTGATTAAGCGCCCGACGATGGTCGGCCGAACACTCCGCTCACGGCTGCTCCCCACCGCCGCCTGACGCGTTCAGTCCCCCACCCCGTTCGCGTGACACTTCGGACGGAGCGGGCCGTCCGGACTGCAACGTGAACGAGACGGTGGTGGGCACCTGGTTGCTCGCGTGACACTTCGGACGGAGCGGGCCGTCCGGACTGCAACGTGAACGGGAAGGTGGGGCGGGCGACGGGTCAGATGTGGCTGGGGCGGAGGAGTTCGTGGGCCATCGGACACTCGGCGACGATGGCGGGCGGGCCCATCGG
>JBGTCW010000033.1:0-15459 GCA_041748635.1 Ilumatobacteraceae bacterium
TCGACCGGCTCTGTCGTGCTGCGCTCGACGCACTCCATGCAACGGCGAGTCCCGAGCAGGTGTTCACCGGGGGAGCGGCCGCAGTCGCCAACGCCTTCGACGCCGTCGAGGTCGTCCGGTCGGTGCTCGCCACCCTCGAGCAGCAGTTCGTCGTGGTCACCCTCGTGAGCGACATCGTCAACCGCGGCATGTCCGTGGCGATCGGTGTGGAACACGGCGTCGAACCACTGTCGGCGTGCTCGGTGGTCGTCGCTCCCGTCGTGATCGACGGTGAACACCTCGGGTCCGTCGGCGTGCTCGGACCGACCCGAATGAACTATCCGCAGGCGCTCGCCACCGTCGAGGTCGTGAGCAAGCAGCTCGGCCAGCGCATCGAAGAGGGATGACTCGTGTGGACGCTCACGGCATGACGGCGATCTCACGGCATGATGGGCACCCCCATGGGTGACTACTACGAACTCCTCGGCGTGCCGCACACCGCCACGGCCGACGAGATCAAGAAGGCGTACCGCCAGCGAGCCCGCGAGTTCCATCCTGATACGAACCCCGGTGACAGCGCTGCCGCCGAGCAGTTCAAGAAGATCGCTCAGGCCTACCAGGTGCTGTCCGACGACCAGCAGCGTGCCCGCTACGACCGCTACGGCGAAGCCGGTGTCGGTGGCGCCCGCGGGGGAGGCGGCGCGTCGGCCGAGGACCTGTTCGGAGGCGGTCTCGGCGACATCTTCGAGACGTTCTTCGGTGGTGGTGGCAGCCCGTTCGGTGGAGGTCGCACGCGTGGGCCGTCGGGGCCGCCGCGCGGTCAGGACGTCGAGGTGATCGTCGATATCGCCTTCGAGCAGGCCGTGTTCGGTGACGAGGTCGAAGTGTCGCTGAAGCTGCCCACACGATGCGACGACTGTGACGGGTCGGGGGCTGGCGAAGGCACCCAGCCCGTCACGTGCAGCGACTGCGGTGGCAGCGGACAGGTGCAGCGCGTGCGCCAGAGCCTGCTCGGCCAGATGGTCACCGCCAGCCCGTGCGGCCGCTGCGGCGGACTCGGGCAGGTGGTCACGACCCCGTGTGCCACCTGTCGGGGCGAGGGGCGGGTCACCGCCGACAAGACCTATCAGGTCGACGTTCCCGCTGGTGTCGACTCCGGCTCGACGTTGCGCCTGAGCGGCCGGGGAGCGACCGGTCCACGCGGCGGCGGTGCCGGCGACCTCTACGTTCATCTGCGCGTCGCAGCGCACGAGCGGTTCGTTCGCGACGACCATGACCTCGTCACCGAGGTTCCGGTCTCGATCGCCCAGGCCTCGCTCGGGACCGAGATCGAACTCGAGACCCTCGACGGCACCGAGCACCTCGTCGTGCCGCCCGGCACCCAGCCAGGTCATGAGTTCGTGCTGCGCCAGCGTGGCGTGCCACACCTGCGAGGGCGCGGTCGGGGTGACCTGCGCGCTCGGGTGCGCGTCGATGTCCCCACCAAGCTGACCGACGACGAAGTCGGTCTGCTCACGGCGTACGCCGAAGGTCGTGGCGAAGTGGTGGGCAACGGCAAAGAAGGCCTGTTCTCGCGCATCAAGTCGGCGTTCTCCTGACGGTGCGCCGCTGATGGTCGATCGCTGATGGTTGTTCCGGATCGATTGGCGTTGCGGTCGACGAGCACCCACGTGCTGGTTGACGCCGATCTGCTCGACGACGCCGGAACGATCGGCCTCGACGACGACACAGCTCATCACCTCCGCCGTGTCCTGCGACTGCGCGATGGTGAGTCGGTCAGCGTCACCGACGGGTGCGGGCGCTGGTGTCTGGCCACGGTGGTGAGCGAGCGCACGTCGCTGCGCATCGAGCCGATGTCCGCCGTCGTTGCTGAGCCGCCGGTCGCGCGGCCGATCACGGTGGCTGCGGCGATTCCGAAGGGCGATCGCCTCGACTGGATGGTGCAGAAGGTCACCGAACTCGGCGTTGCCCGGCTGGTGCTCCTCGATGCCGATCGATCGGTGGTGCGTTGGCAACCCGATCGGGTCGAGCGACATCTGGCACGGTTGCAGCGCATCGCCGACGACGCACTGCGCCAGAGTCGACGCATCATGCGTTTGCAGATCGACGCACCGACACCGACGAATGCTGTGCTCGACGGGTTCGTCGTCGCCGAGCCAGGCGGCCGCTCATTGGGCGTCGACGACACCGCCGTCGCCGTCGGACCAGAGGGCGGATGGAGCGATGCCGAGTTGGCCCTGGCCGGTGGACGCATCGACCTCGGCACCACGATCCTGCGCACGGAGACCGCAGCGGTGGCCGTTTCCACACTCTGCGTGGCATTCGAACGCTGACGGTGTATGCTCGCCGAGTTACCCCAGGGTAACAAGCCGATCGATCGGAGGCGGCGGGCCACCGATGCACCGAGCAGCGAGGCGGGATTCGAGATGAACACGACGGAAGACGACGCTCCTTCGGCATACAGCCAGCAGGTGGGTGAGCGATTGCGCGTCATTCGCAAGCAGAAGCGGCTGTCACTCCAGGAGGTCGAGGCGCGTTCCAATCACGAGTTCAAGGCCTCGGTGCTCGGGGCGTACGAACGAGGTGAGCGGGCACTGTCGGTGCCGCGCCTCGACCGGCTATCGCAGTTCTACTCCGTGCCGGTCGAGCAACTCCTCCCACGCGAGGTCACGGGAAGCCAGGCGGCCGCAGCGATCGCCTCGCCGGTCAACAAGAAGCTGGCGATCGACGTCGCCAAACTCGTCCAGCTCAAGGGCGCTCCCTTCGAGATGCTGGCTCGATACCTCCGGCTGATCCAGGTCCAACGTCAGGACTTCAACGGCCGCGTCATCACGGTCCGCGGCGACGACACCCGCTCGATCGCAGCGATGCTCGACGTCCCCGTCGACCAGGTCGCCGACCGGCTCGCTGCACTCGACCTGCTGTTCGTGCCGACCGCCTGAGCCGACCTCGGGACCGCAATCGATCCCTCGCCGGTGTTGACTGTTCGGGTGTCAGCGTCGACGGCAAGCTTCGGGGTGTACGTCCACATCCCGTTCTGCGCATCCAAGTGTGACTACTGCGCGTTTGCCACGTGGACCGACCGCAGTCACCTCGTGTCGGGGTATCTCGCGGCGCTGCGTACCGAGATCACGCGTGCGGTCGATGGCGGGATGCGAGTCGCTGACTCGGTCTTCGTCGGCGGCGGCACGCCGACGCTCGTGCCGGCCGACGACCTGGCCACCGTGATCCGTTCGATCCCCGTCGCCGACAGCGCCGAGATCACCGTCGAGTGCAATCCTGACGATGTCTCGGTCGAGATGCTGTCGACGTACCGTGACGCTGGCGTGAACCGGGTGAGCCTCGGCGTGCAGTCGATGTCGGCACACGTGCTGCGCGCACTCGGCAGAACCCACGACCAGCGCAACGTCGAACGGGCGGTCGAAGCAATCCGACTTGCCGCCGTGCCGACGTTCAATCTCGACCTGATCTATGGCGTGGCGGGGGAGTCACTCGACGACTGGCGACAGACGGTCGAGGCCGCACTGGCGTTCGAGCCACCGCACATCTCGGCGTACGGACTCACCGTCGAAGCCGGGACACCCTTGGCGGCGCAACCCGACCGTCATCCCGACGACGACGACCAAGCCGACAAGTACGACCTGGTCGACGATCTGCTCGGCACCGCTGGCCTCGACAACTACGAGGTGTCGAACTGGGCGCTGCCGGGACATGAGTCGCGCCACAATCAGCTGTACTGGGACCAAGGCGACTACCTGGGCTTCGGGTGCGCCGCTCACTCCCACGCTGCCGGGCGCCGGTGGTGGAACCTGCGGACACCCGAGCGATACATCGCTGCGATCGCGATGGGCGCGTCGGCCGAGGCGTCCTCCGAGACGCTCGACGTCGACACGCGTCGCGTCGAGGGGTTGCAGTTGGCGCTGCGGACGCGCGACGGAGTGCCGCGCGACGCCTTCACTGCCGACACGCTGGACGTTCTCGACTCGCTCGTGGTTCCACACCCTGTCGACGCGGAGCGCGTGGTGCTCAACCGCGCCGGTCGGCTGCTCGCCAACGAGATCTCGATGCGGTTGCGGTGAACGTGCCTCCACCCCCGGTTGATGGTGGTTTGCCCCCAAGTCTGAACTTGAGGTCGAGACTTTTTCGCGACCTGGTGGACAATGAGGGCGTCCCCGTGGCAGAGTTGTGTTGTACGAAGTGTTCGGATTCACTCATGAAGACGACGTCGTGTGCCGAAAGCTCAAGGGAACCGCACGTCGAGAAAGTGACTCACAGATGAATGCCGCCACCCTCCAGCGCACCCCGCTGATGATCTCCGCCGGCAGCCTCACGGCTGGCCCGGTCCACGCGACGTTCCGAAGTGGCGATCGTGAGTCGCTGCTGCACAACTACCTCGTGTTGGTCCGCCAGATGCGCGGTCAGCAGCGCGAACCGTCGATCACGCTGCGCAATGCCGACATCACCGCACTCGCCGAGCACCTCGGAACGACAGAGGAACGCATCCTCGACGACTTGCTCGATCGGATGGGTGCGACGCGAGCCCAGCGCAAGGCACTGCTCGCCATGTTCGCCATCGGTGCGCTCTCGATCGTCGCAACCGGCTCGGTTGCGTTGGAGCTCGCTCCGGTCGGTGCTGTTGGCCAGAGTACGACCGACGCGCCGGCCGCAGTTGTCGCCACGGCGGCACCAGCAGTCGCCCCCGTCGCTGCGGTCGAGGTACCTGTGGTCTCGACAGCCCCAGCGGCGGCCGCCGAGGCCGTCACTGCATCGTCGCTCGTGGAGCCCGAGTTGGCCATCGCCATCGGCGGCGCGGATTGGGGCTATGCGGTCTCGCTGCAGCAGCTCGTCCATGCGCTCGCCAACCAACCGCTCGTCGATTCGCAAGTCACTGACGCTCAGACCGAGGGCGTCGGTGTGGCCGACGATGGTTCGACCGTCGCTGTCGTTGCGCCTCCAGTGCCGTCGACGGAGGGTGTCGGTGTGGCCGACGATGGTTCGGTCGTCGCCGTCGCTCCGCCGCCTGTGCCCTGATCACGGACCGGAACGCACGCTCGCGAACAGTTCGGGGAAGACCTTCGCGACCTTGGCCGTGAGGTAGTCGCCGTAGCGGCCTTTCCACGCAGTGACATCGTGGCCGTCCCACCGTGGAGAGTCGTCGGCGGGCGGCGCAGGGTCGAGCGGGAGCACCGGGACGGTTGCATCCCAGGAGGGGTCGAAGAAGTAGGGGAACGACAGTCGGCTGTGGCCGGAGGTGTTCCGCACCCGGTGCGGGGTCGACCGATACCTCCCGCCCGTGAGGCGTTCGAGCATGTCGCCCAGGTTGCACACGATGACGCCCGGCGTCGGCTCGACCTCGATCCATCGGCCCTCGACCGTGCGCACCTCGAGGCCACCGAGGTGGTCCTGCGCGAGCAGTGTCAGCAGCCCGTAGTCGGTGTGCTCGCCGACTCCCCACTGGTCGTCGGCGCCGTCGGGGTCGTCGGGTGGATAGTGGAAGATTCGAAAGAGCACGGTCGGGTCGTGCGTGAGGTGTTCCTCGAACCATGTCGCCGGGAGCCCGAGTCCGAGTGCGATTGCGCGCATCACCGCGTCGGCCACCGGGCGCATCGCATCAAGCCAGTCGAGCACGGCGATGCGCAGGTCGTCGTCGTCGGCGGGGAACCGGTTGGGTCCGTGCAGCGGTGTGCCGGCCACGACCCGGGAATGGTCCGGCGGGTGCTCGATGCCGAAGTAGACGCCCTCTTTGCGGTCGGGGACCCCGGAGGTGAGTTCGCCTCCGACGGGGAACCAGCCACGCCACGCCGGCCCGGCTGTCGCCATGGCGATCTCGGCCTTCTGGCGTTCGGGACGGCCGAAGAACTCGTGTGACGCAGCCTCCAGTCGACCCTGCAGCTCGTCGGGGATCCCGTGGCCGACGATCGCGAAGAAGCCCATCGAGCGGCAGGCCTCGTCGATCTGCACTGCCGCAGCAGCCACCGCTGCGCTCGACGCCGTCGGATCGAGCAGCGGCGTCACGTCGATCACCGCCAGCGAATCCTCGAAGTGTGGGTCGGCGCTCACGAGTTGGTAACGTACCGCCCTGCTACGGGCGCGTAGCTCAGTTGGTTAGAGCGCTACCATGACACGGTAGAGGTCCCGGGTTCGAGTCCCGTCGTGCCCACCCCGCGATGAGCGACACCCTCCGTATGCGCAGGCTTCGCTCATAGCAGACCGGTCTGCACGTCGTTCGATGAGCGGAGCCGTCCGTATCCGCAGGCTTCGCTCATCGCAGGGCGATCCGTCGGGACTCAGCCGAGTCGGCGAAGTTCGGTGTTGCGCACGTAGGTGGTGACCACGACGACGAACGCCACGGCCGCCGCACCGCTGATCGCGTTGCCGGTACCGACCTTCGACGAGATGAGGCCCAGGGCGAGCGCCCCGATCGGCATGAGGCCGATGTTCACCAGGGTGTAGAGGCCCATCACCCGGCCCATCAGGGCTTGGGGGGTGTTGGCCTGCACGAGGCCCTGGTTCATGTTGATGAAGAAGCCGCCGCCCAACCCCATGAGGAACGCCAGGACGAGGACCTGGCCGAAGGTGGTCGTGCGGCCGGTGAGGAACGTGATGACGGCCCCGGCCATCATCGCTCGCTGGAACACGGCGCCCTTGTTCTTCATGTCGCCCTTACGCATCACCACGAACGACGTGATGGCGATGCCGATGCCCATCAGAGCGAGCGGAAGCGCCGCCTGCCCGGCGTCCTGGCCCAACTCGTCCTTGACGTACGCCTGGATGGTGACGATGACCGCTGGGTTGATCGTGAGGCTCGCCGTGAGCAACAGGCCGAACAGCGTTTTGAGGTGCGGATCGTCGAGCACGTGACGCACCGCGGTGCGGGTCTCGGCGAGCACGGATCGGCGCTCGCGCACCTCTTCGTGTGGTGGGACCTCGAGTCGGAGCAGGAAGAGCACGCCGATGAACATCAGGATCGCCTGGAACCAGAAGGCGCCCTCGAAGCCGAACTGGTCGCCGACGACCTTGGCGAGCACGGGCCCGAGGATCATCGACAGCGTGATGGCGATCGCGTTCAAGGCGATCGCGCCGAACAGCTGATCCCGGGCGACCAGCACCGGGATCATCGCCGATCGTACGGGCGCTCCGACCGCCGAGGCCGCGCCCGCGAGCAACGTGGCGAGGATCACCCAACCGAGATTGACGGCGCCGCTGCCCACGACGATGGCGGTCGCCGTCATGACGACGCCGCCGATCACCTGCGTCACGATCAGTATCCGCCGGCGATCCCAACGGTCGGCCCACGCACCCGCCTGGAGCACGAGGAAAGCCGCCGGAATCCCGAGCGTGAAGACGACGAGGCCCTGAACACTCTCGCTGCGCCGCAAGCCGTCGGGCACCAGCCAACCGAACACGAACCGCTGGGCGTTGACGACCAGGAAGAACGTCACGTTGTTGAACCACAGGTTGCGGAACGCTGCGGTGGCGAGCGGGTTGGCCGGGCGTGCCGCCGCGTCGGCGGACTGTTCGGCGGTGGTCATCGGGCGAGCCTTGCAGTCCGTCCCCGCTGCGAGCGGATCGGGCATCGCCGCGCGGTCATGTCGGCGTCGTGACGTCGGCGACCACGCCGGCATGGTCGCTCGCCCACACCTCGGCACCGTCCACATCGACCGGAGTGAGTCCGGTCAGATGTGCATCGACCGGATTGCCCACCGGTTTGGGACGCGGCCACGACACCAACACGTAGTCGATCCGCCGGTTCGGCCAGGCCGTGTCGACCGTGTACGGGTTCTCTCGCCGCCAGGTCGAACCCGGCCCGTCGCCGGTCTGGTCCCAGACGTCGGAGAACACGATGCCGGCCATGCCCGGCTGACGCCCGGTGAGCATCCGCACCTCGGCACTGTCGGGAACGGCGTTGAGGTCGGCGCCGACGATCAGTGGCAGGTCGGTCGTCGGCTCCCCTCGCCAGACGGACGCGAGTTCGAGCAACCGTTGACACTGGCGCTGCCGGGCCTCGGAGTCGTCGAATCGGTGGTCGAGGTGAGTGGACGCGAACGGCCACGGACCCCATGGCGTCGCTACGGACGCGGCCACGATCCGTCGGTGCCCCGGCGTGCCGTCGACACGCGGGAGCGCCTCGTCGGCGATCAGCTCACTCGACCATCGTGAGAGCACGGCGTTCGCGAAGCCGATGTCGGAGCGCCCGATGGGATCGCTGGTCACGAAGTGATAGCCGAGTTCGTCGGCCAGGACTCGGGCGAGGCCACCACCCTCGGCGTCAGCCCACACCTCCTGCAGACACACGACGTCAGGGTTCTCGGCGCGAATCGTTGCGGCGATCGCGTGGTGCCGCTGCTGCCAAGGGCCGAACCGCCACCACAGGTTCCACGTCATCACGCGCAGCGTCACGGTGTCATCCTGCGCTCTGCGTGGTTCCTCAGTCGGTCTTGACGATCAGGACCGTGCGGTTGGCGTGATGGGCGCAACGACTCGACACGCTCCCGAGGAGGAAGCGGCGGGCGCCTTGCATTCCGCGGTTGCCGATGACCAGCAGATCCGCGCTGACGTCGTCGCACAGCGTCAGGAGCGCGTCGGCCGGGTCGCCGTTCAATTGGTGCGTGGTGACCTGCGCGCCAGCGGTCGTGGCAACCTCGGCCGCGGCGTCGAGAGCGGCCTGTGTGGCGTCGCCGGATGCACTGGTCCAGTCGCCCGCGGCGATGGCCATTTCGGGCGTCAGGAGCATCGGGATCGAGGGTGTTGCCATCCCCACGTGCAACTGGGCGCCGGTGATGGCTGCGAGCGCTGCGGCGTGTTGCACCGCTTTGGTGGCACTCGCCGATCCATCGGTCCCCACCACGATTGTGTCGTACATGTCGCCCCCGGTTCCTCGGTCGTAACGGTCGAGCGCACCGTAGCAACCGCCGGTGGGTCGATCGTTCAGCGTGGCTCGCGGGGGAGTCCGAGGACCCGCTCGCCGAGGATGTTGCGCATGATGTTCGAGGTGCCACCCATGATCGTGTACCCCGGGGCGTACACGAGTCCGCGGGTGACGTCGTCCCACAACAGCGCGTCAGCCCCGAACGTCGCGGCCACGAACTCCGAGACGCGAATCTCGTGCTCGGTGCAGAAGCACTTCGTCGCCGCCGAGAAGCCGGCGGGCGCCTGGCGCAACACCTCGCGCGTCACGAGGATACGGCCGATTCGATATCCGGTCTCGATCGCTGCGATCTCTTGGCGAACGCGAGGATCGCTGCAGTCGGCGCGCTCCAGGGCGAGCGCGTAGAGCGCTTGGTTCGACACCAGCCGGTCGATCCCGCCGCGTTCGTGCTCGAGCTGCGCCATCGTCTGCTTGAACGCGTTGCCCTCGACGCCGACGAGGTTGGCAACCGGGACGCGAACATCGGTGAACCACACCTCGCAGAAGTGACGGTTGGTGGTCATGTCGGTGATCGGACGCACCTCGATGCCCGGCGTGTCCATCGGGACGATCACTTCGCTGATCCCGGTGTGTGGCGGTCCGTCGGCATCCGTGCGACAGATCAGGTAGCAGTAGTCGGCCAGCTCGCCGAAACTCGTCCAGATTTTCTGGCCGTTGATCACGAAGTCGTCGCCATCGCGGACCGCGCTCGTGGTGAGCGATGCGAGATCCGACCCCGAGTCCGGTTCGGACATTCCGATGCACCACGTGGTGTCGCCGGACAGGATGCCGGGCAGGAACTCGGCCTGCTGGTCCGGTGTGCCGTAATTGATGAGGGTGGGGCCCATCTGGCGGTCGGCGAACCACATTGCGGCGACGGGCGCTCCAGCGGCGATCAACTCCTCGCCGACGATCAGGCGGTTGATTGCCGGCTGTCCGCCACCACCGAACTCGGTCGGCCACGTCATGCCGATCCAGCCGTGGGCCGCCATCTCTTTCGCGAAGTCCTTCGAGAAGCCGTTGATCCACGAATCGTTGTGGCGTCCGTAGCGTTCGATCGCTTCCGTGGCCACCTTGCGGGCGCGTGTTCGGAGGGCGATCTGCTCGGCGGTCCAGTCGAAGTCCATCGGCTGCGAGGCTAGAGCGTGTGGCGCCACGGCTTGCTGTGGAGCACGGCACGCGGTCGCTGTTAGGGTGTAGACAAGTTAAAGACAAGTCGACGTCACGGGACGTCTCGACCCACGAACAGGTAGCCAATGAGCGAGCACGCGTCCACAATCATCTACACGATCACCGACGAGGCGCCGGCACTGGCCACGTTGTCGTTCCTGCCGATCATCGAAGCGTTCGCCGGTGTGGCGGGCGTGCGCGTCGAGACCCGCGACATCTCGCTCGCCGGGCGCATCATCGCCACGTTCCCCGAGCGCCTCAGCGACGAGCAGCGCATGGCCGACGCACTCGGCGAACTGGGTGAGATGGCGCTGACCCCGGCCGCCAACATCATCAAGCTGCCCAACGTCTCGGCGTCGGTGCCGCAGATGAAAGCAGCGATCGCCGAACTGCAGGCGAAGGGCTACGACATCCCCGACTATCCCGACGAACCGTCGACGCCCGGCGAGCACGAGGTGCGTGCCCGCTACGGCACCGTGATGGGTTCGGCCGTCAATCCGGTGCTGCGCCAGGGCAACTCCGACCGCCGCGCACCCAAGGCAGTCAAGGACTACGCCAAGTCGCATCCGCATTCGATGGGTGCCTGGTCGCCCGAATCCCGGACCCACGTCGCCACCATGGGTGATCGCGACTTCCGCTCGAACGAACAGTCGCTCACGGTCGAAGCAGCCGGCGCGGTCCGCATCGAGCACGTCGCTGCCGACGGATCGACGACCGTGCTCAAGGAGTCGGTGCCGGTGGTTGCCGGTTCGGTGATCGATTCGACGGTCATGGATGTCGCTGCCCTGCGCTCGTTCCTCGCTGAGCAGATCCGTGACGCCAAGGAGCGCGGCGTCCTGTTCTCCCTGCACCTCAAGGCCACGATGATGAAGGTGTCCGATCCGATCATCTTCGGTCACGCGGTCGAGGTGTTCTTCTCCGACGTCTTCGAGAAGCACGGTGACGTCATCGCTGCGGCGGGTGGCGATCCCCGCAACGGTTGGGCCAGCGTCCTTGCCGCGGTCGAGTCGTTGCCCGCTGATGAGCGCGCCGAGATCGAGGCCGACATCGCAGCGACCCTCGCCAGCGCGCCGGCACTCGCAATGGTCGATTCCGACAAGGGCATCACCAACCTGCACGTTCCGAGCGATGTCATCGTCGACGCGTCGATGCCGGCGATGATCCGGACGTCCGGCCAGATGTGGAACACCGATGGTGAGCAGCAGGACACCAAGGCGGTCATCCCCGACAGCAGCTACGCAGGCGTCTACCAGACCGTGATCGACGACTGCATCGCGAACGGGGCGTACGACCCCTCGACGATGGGAAGCGTGCCCAACGTCGGGCTGATGGCGCAGAAGGCCGAGGAGTACGGCAGCCACGACAAGACCTTCGAAGCACCGGCCGACGGATCGATCCGCGTGGTCGATGCGGGTTCCGGCAACACGCTGATGGAGCAGTCGGTGCAGGTCGGCGACATCTTCCGGATGTGTCAGGTCAACGACGAGCCGATCCGTGACTGGGTTCGCCTCGCCGTCGATCGTGCCCGCGCCACCGGTGCTCCGGCGGTGTTCTGGCTCGACGCGCAGCGTGCGCACGACGCCCAGCTGATCACGAAGGTCAACCGGTACTTGGCCGAGCACGACGTGTCGGGACTCGACGTCGAGATCATGGCGCCAGCGCAAGCAACGCAGTTCTCGATCGACCGGGCCCGCAAGGGACTCGACACGATCTCGGCCACCGGCAACGTGCTGCGTGACTACCTCACCGATCTCTTCCCGATCCTGGAGTTGGGCACCAGCGCCAAGATGCTCTCGATCGTGCCGCTGCTCAACGGTGGCGGACTGTTCGAGACCGGCGCCGGCGGATCGGCACCCAAGCACGTGCAGCAGCTGGTGAAGGAGAACTACCTGCGCTGGGACTCGCTCGGCGAGTTCCTGGCCCTCGCGGTCTCGTTCGAACACCTCGCGAACGTCACGGGCAATTCGCGGGCGCAGATCCTGGCCGACACGCTCGACGCGGCGACGGGGCGGCTCCTCGAGAACGGCAAGTCGCCGGCGCGTCGCTTGGGTCAGATCGACAACCGCGGGAGCCACTTCTACCTCGCGCTGTACTGGTCAGAGGCGCTGGCCGCACAGACCGCGGACGCCGACCTGGCGGATCGGTTCGCGCCGATCGCCGCCGAGTTGTCGGCCAACGAACAGACGATCGTCGACGAACTCCTCGCCGTGCAGGGTCAGGCGGTCGACATCGGCGGCTACTACGCCCCCGACGCGGCCAAGGCCGCCGCGGTGATGCGCCCGAGCACCACATTCAACGCCGCCATCGACGCCATCTGATCGCAGGATTACATCAGGGGTCAGACCCGCGATGTAACCGTGCATCATTTTTCGACGACGGCCAGAGACGGCCGTGCTGTTACATCGCGGGTCTGACCCCTGATGTAATCAGCGGTTGGCCAGGGCGACGTAGTCGCGCTCGTCGGGGCCCGAGTACCACTGGCGTGGACGCGAGATCTTCTGGGCCGGGTCGTTGAGCAGTTCCTGCCAGTGCGCCAGCCAGCCCGACATGCGGGGGATGGCGAACAGCACGGTGAACATCTCGACCGGGAACTTCATCGCCTGGTAGATCAGGCCCGAGTAGAAGTCGACGTTCGGGTACAGCTTGCGGTCGATGAAGTACGAGTCCGACAGCGCCGCCTCTTCGAGCTTCAACGCGATGTCGAGCAGCGGGTTCTTCCCGGTCACCTCGAACACGTCGTAGGCGGCCTTCTTGATGATCGTCGCTCGGGGGTCGTAGTTCTTGTACACCCGGTGACCGAAGCCCATCAGGCGACCCTCGCCGTTCTTCACCGACTCGACGAATGCCGGGACGTTCTCGATGGAGCCGATGTCGGTGAGCATTCGCACCACCGCTTCGTTCGCTCCGCCGTGCAACGGGCCGTAGAGCGCCGCGGCGGCGCCGGACGCCGACGAGTAGGGATCGGCGTGGCTCGATCCGATCACGCGCATCGCCGTCGTGCCGCAGTTCTGTTCGTGGTCGGCGTGGAGGATGAACAGCACCTCCATCGCTCGTTCGAGCACCGGGTCGACCTCGTAATCGCCGATCTTCCACATCATGTTCAAGAAGTTGGCGGGATACGACAGGTTGTTGTCGGGAGCGTTGAACGGCAGTCCGACGGAGAAGCGGTAACACATCGCTGCGATCGTCGGCGCCTTGGCGATGAGCCGAAGGATCTGGCGGTCACGTTGCGAGGGATCGTCGATGTCCTTGGCTCCCTCGTAGAAGGTGCCGAGCGCAGCAACGGCCGAGGTGAACATGCCCATCGGATGCGCGTCGTAGTGGAAGCCGTCGACGAACCGCTTGCGCATGTTCTCGTGGATGAAGGTGTGGTGAGTGACGTCGTGGACCCACCCGTCGAGCTGGTCGCTGGTCGGCAGCTCGCCGTTCAGCAGCAGGTAGGCGACTTCGAGATACGTCGAGTGCTCGGCAAGCTGCTCGATGGGGTAGCCGCCGTAGCGCAGGATGCCGGCATCACCATCGAGGTAGGTGATCGACGACTTGCACGACGCCGTCGACAGGTACGCCGGGTCGTAGCAGTACAGCGACGGATCGAGTTCGCGCAGGGCCGACGACGGGAACACGCCGCCCTCGATCGGGACCGTGACGGTCTTTCCGGTGCGGTCGTCGGTGATGGTGATGGTGTCGGGCACGTGGCTTCCTCTCGGCGCGAACAGTGGGGGTTGCATGGCCGGAGGTTCCTCCCCGGCCGCGTTCGTCACGTTAGTGCCGGGGGTACACTCGCCCAGCAACGAGGTCGACCCCGCCCGCCGACTGGGTCCGGCCACGATCGTCGCCGCAGACCCGCCCGCTCAGAGTGGCGAGTTGCCGTGCTTGCGGCCGACGAGCGTCTCGCGCTTGTCCTCCAACGCGTCGAGCGCAGCGGCGATCTCGGCGCGCGTGTCGCCAGGATCGATCACAGCGTCGACGAGCCCGCGCTCGGCCGCGACGTACGGGTTCAAGAGCCGTTCGGTGTAGTCCGATTCGAACTCGGCGCGTTCCTCGGGCGTGGCGCGGCGTTGAAGGATCGCTGCGGCCTGACCGGCGCCCATCACGGCGAGTTCGGCCCACGGCCAGGCCAGACACAGGTCGTTGCCCATCGTCTTGGAGTCCATCACGATGTAGGCGCCGCCATAGCTCTTGCGCAGGATGATGCAGATCCGCGGCACCGTCGCCCTGGCGTACGCGTACACCAGTTGGGCGCCGTGCCGTATCATGCCGCGCCACTCGAGGTCCTTACCGGGGTAGAAGCCCGGCGTGTCGACGAGCGTGATGATCGGCAGATTGAAGGCATCGCAGAGCGCCACGAATCGGGCCGCCTTCTGTGATGCGGGGATGTCGAGCGTGCCCGCCAGGACCATCGGTTGATTCGCGACGATCCCCACCGCGCGACCGTCGATCCTGGCGAACGCCGTGACCACGTTTGCCGCCCACCGATCGCGCAGCTCGAGCATCGAGTCCTCGTCGACGATGGCCGCAGCGACCTTGCGGACGTCGTAGCTCCCGGTGGACGCAGGCGGGATCAACTCGCCCGCCTCGGGACATCGACGGTCGGCGGGATCGTCGCCGAGCAGCCGAGGGGCGTCGGCGTCGACGTGATCGGGCAGGTACGACAGCAGATCGCTGATGGCATCGACCGCCGCGGCCCGATCGCCGACCACCGCCGTGGCGACACCGGTGTACCGCGCATGGTGGGAGGCGCCGCCCAGCTCGTCGACGCTGATGTGGACGCCGGTGAACTGTTCGACCATCGTCGGGCCGTTCACGAACGCATAGCTGCTCTCGGTCATGACGGTCAGGTCAGCGATCCCGAGCAGGAGCGCGGGCCCGGACACGGCCGGGCCGGAGACGATCACGGCAGTGGGGACGATCCCGGAGCAGGCCGTCAGCGCAGCAGCGACACGCCCCCACGCATGCAGCGCTGGCACTCCCTCGTTGATGTCGGCTCCGGACGTCGACAACACGAAGACCAGCGGCAGGTGGCGCGAGCGGGCGGCGTCGGCGGCTGCGACGAGCTGTTCCGAGCTTGCGCTCGTCAGGCTGGTGGGCTGGTCGTCAGCGTCGAACTCGGCCCACACGACCTGGCGGCCGTCGAGATCTCGGATCGTCACGCGGACGTCGCTCGGGGTCAGCGTCGTGAGCGCGAGAGTTGCCGAGGCGACGCCGTTCATCGCCGTGGACAGTACCGCGATGTGCGAGGTCGTTGTTGTTCGATGATCGAGCCTCGCAGCCCGACGTTCACGAGCGGCCGAGCGCGAGCGCCGCGGCGTCGGGATGGACGCCGTGCTGCGACGCCCCCTGGGTGCTGGTGACCTCTCGGAGGATCTCGAGCACGGCCATCGTGGCGGCGCTCGCCGCCGGCC
>JBGTCW010000034.1:0-10295 GCA_041748635.1 Ilumatobacteraceae bacterium
GGCACGGCGATGGGCGCAGCGGCTCGCCGCGCAGCCGCCGCTGGCGGTCCAGGGCACGAAGATCGCCGTGAACGCCCAGATCAAGCAGGCGCTGTTGACCAGCTTCGACCTGTCGACGGCGCTCGAGCTGAACTGTTTCCACTCCGCCGATCACGCCGAGGCGGTCAACGCCTTCGTCGAGAAGCGCACACCGACGTTCGAGGGACGATGACCGACTCCGACATTCCGAACAGCACCCCGCCGACGACCGAGACGATCGACGCGATCGAGGCGATCATGACGACGCGGGCGATCCGTCGTTTCAGCGACGCGCCGGTCACCGACGACGAGATCACGATCTGTCTGCGAGCGGCGCAGCAGGCGCCGAGCGGCGGCAACGTCCAGCCGCAGCAGTACGTCGTCGTGACCGACGCCGACACCAAGGCTGCCGTCGCGCGTTGGTACCGGGCGTCGTTCGATCGCTACGAACGCTCGCTGCCCGATGCGTCGGCGTTCCGCGACGAAGCGGCGGCAGCGTCGTGGCGCAGGACCCGAGCGGCCAGTCGACACCTGGCCGATCACGTGCAGGATGCGCCGGCCATCGTGTTCTTCCTGCAGCCGATCATCCCCTGGACGCCGTCCGACGACGAGGGTCCGATGGACATCGGTCGCCTCGACGGCAGCGTGTATCCGGCGGTCCAGAACTTCTGTGTGGCGGCACGTGCGCTCGGGATCGGCACGTCGCTGACCACGGTGATCCGCATCCATGCCGCCGAGACCCTCGAGGCGCTGGGCGTCCCGGCGAACGACGACGGCAGCCCCCGATACGAGATCGCCGCCTGCATCCCGATGGGACGTCCGGCGGGCAGGTTCGGCGTCGCCCCCCGCAAGCCGGCCAGCGCGGTCACCCACTGGAACACCTTCGGCAACCGCCGCCGCGACTGATCTTGGTCCCCCGCGCCCAGGTCTCGCGGAACCGCCGTGGTCCCGCGAGACCCGGGCTCGGGGAACCAGCGGGTGTTCTGCGACCAGGAACGGATGACCGCTGTCGAGTCCGATCGCCTCACCGTCGACCTGCTGGATCCGTCCCTCTATCAGCGGAACCCGCACGACGTGTGGGCCTGGATGCGAGCGAACGAACCGGTCTACCGCGACGACCGCAACGGACTCTGGGCGGTGACCCGCCACGCCGACCTGATGGACGTCGAGCGGCGCTCGACGGTGTTCCTGTCGGGCCAGGGCTACCGGGCACTGTGGTCGCCCGAGGAGATCAACATGATCGCCCAGGACGACCCACGCCACCGACAGCAGCGCATGCTCGTGCAACCCAAGCTCACCGGCAGGTCGGTCGCCCAACGCCAAGCCGAGATCGCAGCACTGGTCACGGAGCTGATCGACGATGCGCTCGCCGCGGGCGACGAGATGGACGTGATCGAGGCGCTCGCCGGCCAGCTCCCGGCGCGCTTCACCGCCCGCATCCTCGGCTTCCCGGAGGAGCTGTGGCCGCAGATCAGGTCGTGGTCGGAACGCCTGATGCGCACGGACGATCGCGACCGCAGCGGCGCGTCGTTCCGCGACTTCTTCGCCGCGAACATGGAGTTCGTCCAGGTCATCGGCGAGATCGCCCCGAAGAAGCTCGCCGAACCCGGCGACGACCTGATCAGCGTGTGGCTGCACTCGACCATCGACGGCGAGCCGCTCCCACCTGCGGCCATCGTGCACGAGGTCGGTCTGTTCATCGCCGGTGGCGCCGAGACCACCCGCACGGCGATCGCCCACGGCCTGCATGCGTTCAGCCAGCACCCCGATCAGTGGGAAGCGATCGGTGCCGATCCGGACCTGGTGCCCGGCGCGGTCGAGGAGATACTCCGCTGGGTCACGCCGCTCAACAACTTCTTCCGTCGCGCCGCCGCCGACGACCGGATCGGTGACCAGCCGGTCGAGCGCGGCGACCGGATCATCCTGCTGTACCCGTCGGCCAACCGCGACGAGGCGGTGTTCGACGACCCCTTCGCGTTCGACATCCGCCGCAACCCGAACCCCCACGTGGCGTTCGGCTTCGGCACCCACCTGTGCATCGGCACGCACGTGGCGCGGGCCTCGCTCGCCGCCGTGTTCGGCCAGCTCAGCAGCCGCGTCGCCGACCTGCGCGTGGTGGAAGAGCCGGTGGTCGAGGCGAACATCTTCGCGCGGGCCGTCCAGTCGTTCCGGCTCGGCTACACCCCCCGCTGAGCACCTGCACCGCATGATCCCGGCCGTGATCCCGGCCGTGGTTCCGATTGTGGTTCCGACCGTGACTCCGGACCCGGGTGGAGGCACTACCTTCTGCGGCCATGGGGAACATCAACAGCCTTGCTGACATCCTTCGCGTCCACGGTGCTGCTCGGGCCGACCATCCGGCGCTGATCCAGGACGAACGCACCCTCAGCTGGGCGGAACTCGCTGCTCGCTCCGCGCAGGTGGCGCAGGGGCTCGCCGCCGACGGTGTGGGCCCGCAGGATCGCGTCGCGTTCCTCGACAAGAACGGCATCGAGCACTTCGAGGTCTTCTTCGGCGCTGCGCTGCTCAACGCAGTGTGCGTCGACGTCAACTGGCGCCTCGCCCCGCCGGAGGTCGAGTACATCGTGAACGATGCCGATGCGAAGGTGCTCGTGGTCGGGCCCGATTTCGTGCCGGTGATCGACGCCATCCGCGACAACCTCACCACGGTCGGACGGATCCTGGTGATCGGCGGCCACGACGGCTACGAGTCGTACGAGGACTGGGTCTCGTCGTTCCCCGCGGAGGATCCGGGCGCGACGACCGCGAACGACGACGTGGCCTTCCAGCTCTACTCCTCGGGCACGACCGGCCGTCCGAAGGGCGTGATGCTGTCGAACGACAACTTCTTCAGCCTCCTGCCGCTCGCCAAGGACATGTGGGAGCTCGGTCCCGACTCGGTGAACCTCATCGCGATGCCGCTGTTCCACATCGGTGGCGGAGGTTGGGCGGTCGCGGGCATGTACGAGGGATGCACGTCGGTCATCTTCCGAGAGCTCGATCCGGCAGCGCTGATCCGCACGATCGAGCAGCAGCGCATCACCCATGCCTTCATCGTTCCGGCAGTGCTGGCGTTCATGCTGATGGTGCCGGGCGTTGCCGACGCGGACTACTCGAGCCTGAAGATCGTCGTGTACGGAGCGTCGCCGATCAGCGAGGACGTGCTCGCCAGGTGCGTCGAGATGTTCAAGCCCTGCAAGTTCTGGCAGGCCTACGGGTTGACCGAGACCACCGGAGCGGTGGTCAACCTCGCCCCGGAGGATCACGACACGACGGGACCCGACCGGCACCGGCTCCGTTCGTGCGGCCTGCCGGGGCCGGGCGTCGAGATCCGCATCGTGGGCGACGACGATCGCGAGTGCGAGGTCGGTGAGGTGGGCGAGATCTGGATCCGTTCCGGCCAGGTGATGAAGGGGTACTGGAAGCAACCCGAGGAGACCGCGAAGGCGATCACCCCCGATGGTTGGTTCAAGTCCGGCGACGCCGGTTACGTCGACGCCGACGGGTACCTGTACATCCACGACCGGGTGAAGGACATGATCGTGTCCGGCGGCGAGAACGTCTACCCGGCCGAGGTCGAGAACGTGCTGATGGCCCACCCGGGCATCGCCGACGTCGCCGTGATCGGTGTCCCGCACGAGAAGTGGGGCGAGACGGCCAAGGCGATCGTGGTGAAGGCGCCGGACTCCGCGGTGACCGAGGACGAGATCATCGCCTACGCCAAGGAGCATCTGGCGACCTTCAAGTGCCCGACCAGCGTCGACTGGACCGACATGCTGCCCCGCAATCCCAGCGGAAAGGTCTTGAAGAAGGATCTGCGCGAGCCCTACTGGGAGGGTCGCGACCGTCGGGTCGGGTAGCCCGCTCGAGCGTGCCGCTCGAGCGTGTTGCTCGTCAGCTGACCAGCTCTCCGTGTTGGTCGATCTCGAAGAGTCGCACGCGATCCTCTGCAGCGACGGAGCGTCGTGCATCGGCGACCACCGCGGGGTCATCGAGATGCAGTGCGACGATGATCGCCTCGGCGGCGCGGGGGTCGATGAAGCCCTCGCGGTACGCCTCACTCTGACCTGTTCCGATCACGAAGCTCCACACGCCGGCGGCGAAGAAGCCGAAGATGGCACCACCGAGAGCGGCGCCAGCCGTGATGCCGGCGTCCTGAGTGATGAGCCAGACGCCGACGCCGATGATCGCAGCGCCGATGGCGGCACCGGGGACACCACCGATCAGCGTCCGCCGCACAGCGTGCGTTGTCACACCCTCGGGGTCGGCGTCGTGGGTCGCCGTGGCGTCCACAGCGTGGCCGAGCACGAGCATGGTCGTGTCGGCGTCGTCCGCCGTGGCGCGTTCGAAGTCGAGTGCGACCACGCGGGCTGCTTCGGCGTCATCGGTGATCGCGACCAGGTTGTGCGTCCGCAAGGTTGCGTTCGGATTGGAGTTCGACACCTCGCTGAGACGTGGTACCTGACGGCGCGCCCACTCCGTCAACGTGAGCGGAGCATCGCTCGATGCGCCACGGCGGTGGTCGAGCGGTCCGATCTGCGACGCGCTGTCGGCGTGGCTCGATTCGTTGGTTGGCTGGGCGTCGTCTGACTCGTTCATGTCGGTGCCTCCTCGGGTGGCTGTCGGTATGCCCGTGTTCCGTCGTTGCGAAACCTCATCCGAGTTCTTTCGAGCGGGCCAGCGTCGTGGGGGAGGCGCTCGTTCGTTCGTGAATCGGCGATAGCGTGGCTCGTCGTGTCCCCCCACGACCAGACCCTTCTCGACGACCCCGTCGCCGCCGCCGATGGTGCGAGCGTGCGCCGGCGCAGCGACATTCGCAACATGGCGATCGTGGCTCACGTCGACCACGGAAAGACCACGCTCGTCGACGCGATGCTGCACCAATCCGGTGCATTCCGCTCGAACGAGGAAGTGGCCGAGCGCGTCATGGACTCGGGCGACCTCGAGCGCGAGAAGGGCATCACGATTCTGGCGAAGAACACCTCCTTGGTGTGGAACGACCCCCGCACCGGCGACGACATCACGTTGAACATCGTCGACACGCCTGGTCACGCCGACTTCGGCGGCGAGGTCGAGCGGGCGCTCACGATGGTCGACGGCATCGTGCTGCTCGTCGACGCCGCCGAGGGGCCGCTGCCCCAGACCCGGTTCGTGCTCCGCAAGGCGCTCGCTCGGAACCTCCCCGTGATCCTCGTGATCAACAAGGTCGACCGGCCCGACGCCCGCACGCTCGAGGTGATCGACGAGGTCTACGAACTCTTCTTCGACCTCGACGCGAAGGAACACCAGGTCGAGTTCCCCATCGTCTACTGCTCGGGCCGCGACGGGTGGGCCACGCTCGACCTCGACGAAGCCCATGGCATCATCGCCGGCACTGCCGAGAAGCGGAATCTGCAGGAACTCGTCGAGATCCTGCTCGACCACATCCCCGCGCCCAGCTACCACGAGGGAGCGCCGCTACAGGCGTGGGTTACCAACCTCGACGCGTCGCCGTACCTGGGCCGGCTCGCCCTGCTGCGGGTGATGGAGGGTGAGATCAACAAGGGTCAGTCGGTCGCATGGTGCAAGCGTGACGGTTCCGTCGCCCGAGCCAAGATCGCCGAGCTGTTCCTCACCGAACACCTCACCCGCGTGCCGGTCGACAGCGCGCGTCAGGGTGATCTCGTCGCGGTCGCGGGCATCGAGGAGATCTTCATCGGCGAGACACTGGCCGATCCCGAGCACCCGATTCCGCTGCCGGTGATCACCGTCGACGAGCCGGCGTTGTCGATGACGATCGGGATCAACACCTCACCGCTCGCAGGCCGCGAAGGCAAGAAGCTGACCGCCCGACTCGTCAAGAACCGACTCGACGCCGAGCTCGTCGGCAACGTATCGATCCGCGTGCTGCCGACCGAGCGCCCCGACGCCTGGGAGGTGCAGGCCCGCGGCGAGTTGCAGCTCGCCATCCTCGTCGAGCAGATGCGACGCGAGGGGTTCGAGCTCACGGTCGGCAAGCCGGTCGTGCTCACGCACGAGGTCGACGGCAAGCTCCACGAGCCGGTCGAACGGGTGACGATCGACGTGCCACAGGAACACATGGGCGCCGTCACGCAGCTGCTCGCCACCCGCAAGGGCCGGATGCAGAACATGGGTGGCTCCGGTTGGGTCCGCCTCGACTACCTGGTGCCGGCGCGTGGCCTCATCGGCTTCCGCACCGAGTTCCTCACCGAGACCCGCGGCACCGGTGTGATCAGCCACACCTTCGAGGGGTACGAGCCGTGGGCCGGCGAGATCCGCTCTCGCCAGTCCGGTGTGCTGGTCGCCGACCGCACGGGTCCGGCGACCACCTACGCCATGATGAACCTCCAGGATCGCGCCGCGATGATGGTCGGCCCGGCCACCGAGGTGTACTGCGGCATGATCGTCGGCGAGAACTCTCGCGCCGGAGACATGGACGTGAACATCTGCCGTGAGAAGAAGATGACGAACGTGCGAGCGGCCTCGGCCGACGAGACCGTGAAGCTGACCCCGCATCGCCAGCTCTCGCTCGAAGGGGCGCTCGAGTTCATCGCCGACGACGAGTGCGTCGAGGTCACGCCCCAGAACATCCGGCTGCGCAAGGTCAACCTCGACCCGACCACCCGCGGCCGCGACGCGAAGCGTCGAGCCAACTCCGCCTGACACGATGACCCACGTACACGATGTGCTAGGCACATCGTGTACGTCATGGGCCGGTGGCGTGAGCGGCGTCGGGTTCGTGGAGGTCGATGGCTTCGTTGTCGTGGGTTCGCAGCCCGATCGCATCCCACGCGAGCACCCCGATCCGACAGCGCTCCCACCGGTTCGCGCTCACGAGGCAATCCGAAGCACCCCACTCGACGATGCATCCACTGTCGCCGTCGCAGACGGCGTTGGCGTCGATCACCGCCTGGGTCCCACCCTCGATGTCGACACCGCGCATGGTGTGATCGACGAAGTTCCCGTACACGTGCGCGCCGTCGGTCTGCTCGAGGTGGATGCCCCACCACCGAGCCGTCACGTTGTTGCCGCGCACGATCGTTCCGTTCGTGCTGGTCGCACGGATGGCGCAGAGGTGGTCACGGAATTCGCACGAGTCGATCTCGTGGCCGGTGCCCCCGACGAGATGCACCCCGATGTCCCAGCGGGTACCGCGGAAAATGCACCGTGCGATCGTCAGTCGGTCGGCACTCTCGGTGAGCACTCCGGTCGCAGTCGACGCTCTGATGGCGCCGCCGTCGGCGCGCACCATGATGTGCCCGTCGATGTTGCAGCCGAGCACCGTGGCCGATTCGCCCGAGATCTCGACGTACGCCCCGGGCAATCCACCGGTCACCCCCACGTGTTCCAGCCGGGCGTTGCGCTCGACGATGACGGCCGTCGAGCCGGACCCGTCGATGGTGGTGCGGCTGGCGCCCAAACCCCGCAGCGTCACCCCGGCGGGCACCGTCACGGGGCCGCAGTAGCAGCCGTCGCCCAGCTGCACGACGTCTCCGCGCAAGGCGTTGCGGAGCAGCGGGGCGAGATCGATCGGCTGGCGAACGACCGGTTCGAACAATTCTGCAGGTCGGTCGACCTCGACGACGCGCAGTTCGTAGACCGCGATGTCGGCGGCGCGCCTCGGGCGAGCGCGTCGCTCGAACGACGATCGGGCGACGTCGATGTGCAGGCCGGATCCGTCGAGTCGGAATGCAACCGGGGCACCATCGCGCTCGACGGACTCGACCCGGTATCGATCACCGACCAGTGCGGCGAAGTGTCCGCTGCCACCCAGGTCGACGGCGTGGACTCGGTCGTCGAGACGCAGGTATCGCACGTCCGAGTCGCCCCAGCTGTCCCACGGCACGGCCTCGTCGACCAACCGCTGGTGCGACCGGATCCATTCACCCGCATCGAGCAGCGGCCGTCGTTGCAATTCAGGGATCGTGCCGTCGGCGGCGGGTCCGATGTCGAGCAGCAGGTGGCCGCCCTTGGCGACCACCTCGGTGAGCAGCGACACGATGCCGACGCCGGACAGATGGTGCTCGGCTCGCTCGGCCCGGTTGTGGCAGAAGCTGGCGGCGAGGCTGTGGCGTAGTTCCCATGGCGTGTCGAGGATCGACTCGGGTGGGCGATGATCGAACGTACGAACCACGTCCGGGATGCCGGCGTGAACGTCGTCCGGCGACACCCGCCATCGATCGTTGACCACCACGTTCGAGTCGATGGCCCACACGCGCTCGAGCAGTTCGGGCGTACGCCAGTAGTCGGCGCCGTGGCTCCAGTGTCCGTCACCCCAGAGCATGCTGGTGCCGTAGCGTTCGACCAGATCGATCACGTGGGGGTGGAGCACCTCGCTCACGTAGCTGGGGTCGGGGAACCGCGGATCGCCCCAGTCGAGCAGCGAATAGGAGGAGCCGAACACGATGTCGGCGCTGGCGCAGGCCGCTGCATACTCGCCGAGAACGTTACGTCGTGGTCCTCTGTGCACCATGGTGCGCTCGGTGCCGGGAGCGTCCCACCACGACCATCCGTCGTGGTGTTTGGCGACAAGGACGCTGTATCGCGCACCGGCATCCGACACGAGGCGTGCCCACGACTCCGGATCGAACTCGTCGAAGGTGAGCAGCGGGAGGAAGTCGTCGAACCGCTCGATGTGGCCCCACCGGTCGCGGTGATGGGCGAGTACCTCGACCATCGGTCGCGGGTGCAGCACGACGTCGCCGACGTCCTCGCCGAGGTGGCTGCGATACCAGTCGGCGTACTCGCCAATCGGCGACCAAGCGGGAACGGTCGCCAGGTTGGCGTGGACGAAGATGCCGAATCGCCGCTCGTCCCACCACGTCGGCATCCCCACGAGGCATCATTGTCGCACGGGTCGCCGGCAATGACGAACCGGCGCCCTGCACGTGTGGTCCGGTGCTCGCCGTTTCGGTCCCGAGTGCCGGATCGGCCCCGCCGGAGCTACGTTGCGCCCGTGACGTACGTTCCCGGGCTGGACGGGCTCCGCGCCGTGGCGGTGATCGCCGTGCTGGCGTTCCACGCCGAGTTCGCCGTGGCGTCGGGTGGATTTCTCGGGGTGTCGCTGTTCTTCACGCTGTCTGGCTTCCTCATCACCACGCTGCTCCTCGACGAACACGAGTCGACCGGGACGTTGTCGTTGCGCCGGTTCTACGGGCGGCGGGTGCGTCGACTGCTCCCGGCGGCCTACGTCTGCCTGCTGGCGGTCGTGTTGGTGTCGCCGTGGTGGACAGACGGCCAGCAGCGGCGACTGCCTGGCGATGTCATCGCGGGCGTCGCGAACGTGGCGAACTGGCGCTTCGCGTTCTCGTCGACGCCCTACGAAGAACTGTTCAGCGGTGAGCCGAGTCCGGTCGCCCACTTCTGGTCGCTGGCCATCGAGGAGCAGATCTACCTCGTGGTCCCGGTGATCGTGTACCTGGCGCTGCGCCGCGGCCGCCGTGGTCTCGCCGTGGCGACCGGGCTGCTCCTGTGCGCGTCGATCGCCTCGACGCTGCTCACGAGCGATCGCGATCTCGTCTACAACGGAACCCACACCCGTGCCGCCGAACTGCTCGTCGGCGTCGCGCTCGCGCAGGTCGTGCATCGACGTCGGCGGGATGGCGTCGCTCATCTCGTGCAGGACGGGCGGCTGTCATGGCTTCCGGGTCTTCTCGCCGGAGCCGGGTTCGTGGCGCTGGTGACGCTGGTGACGCTGCAGCAGGAGTGGATCTACCGGGGCGGACTGGTCGGTGTAGCGCTCGTCTCGGCCGCGCTGATCGTCGCCGTCGTCGATGGTCGGTTCCCGGCCCGACTGCTCGAAGCACGGCCGTTGGTCGCCATCGGCAAGGTCAGCTACGGCATCTACTTGTACCACTGGCCGGTGTTCCTCCTGCTCGACGAGCAACGGACCGGCCTCGAACCCATCGCGCTGTTCGTGCTGCGGTGTCTCGTGACGGCAGCGTTGACGATCGCTTCGTACGCAGTGCTCGAACAGCCCATCCGGCGTGGTCGAGTCATCGGCCGCGACCGGGCGATGGTTCCATCGATGCTCGTCGGTGCGGTCGTGGTGGCCGTCGCGGCCGTGCTGGTCGTGCCGACGCCGTCGGTCACTGCCACCGAGGAACTGTTGGCGCTCGGAGAGCAGGAGGTCATCGAGTTCGCAACGTCGCCCGATGGCGCAGGTGGGCCTGCAGTGCGAGGCGTACCGCCTGCGCCGGTCTCGACGATTGATGCGGTGCCGGCCGGGTCGCCGGACGGCGATCGGCCTGCGCCCGCTGACGCGCCGGCCGCGCCCG
>JBGTCW010000035.1:0-11130 GCA_041748635.1 Ilumatobacteraceae bacterium
ATCAGCATCGCCGAGACGAGCCCGCCGTCCTGGCCGATCTTGTGAACCATGTCGTCGCTCGCCCGGGTGAGGTACAGCTGGCGCCAGATGCCGGCCATCTCGTCGGGCTCGCGCACCCGGCCGAACAGGTGCATGTCGGCGCTCGGTTCCCAGGCGCGGAAGCGCGGGCACGCCCGGGTACAGGTCGTGCAGCCACCCTCCTCGCCGAATCCGTGGATGCAGTTCTCGAGGCCGAGCGACTCCTCGAGGTGGAACGGGATGTACTTGCCCTCTTCGTGCTCGTAGCCGATCACGTCGTGCGGGCAGGTGACGACGCAGCCAGCGCAGCCCGTGCACAGCCCGGTCGTGATGACCTCGGCGTACAACTCCTTCCACTGCGCCGTCCACCGACCCGCCTGTGCAGGGGTGAGCGGAGCGTCTGACTCGACCGTCGTCATGTCGGCGACTGTACGCGACCGACGCTCGCTCCGACGAGGGAAGCGTGAGAAGCGAGGGAAGCGAGGGAAGCGAGGGCACGCCGGCGAGGGAAGCGCCAGCGACGAGCCGGAGTCGGGCCGACCTGACGTTCCCCATCACCGAATCGTGGTGAGGCCCGACAAGAAACCGAGGTCCCCGAGCCTGACCCCTCTGAGGACGCAAAGGGAGGCTCGGGGACCAACGGGCGGAACGCGACGATGCGTCCCGATCGGGTTGGGTGGTCGGGCGACTAGATGGCGTCGGCGCCCTCTTCACCGGTGCGGATGCGCACCAGGCGATCCACGTCGGTGACCCAGATCTTGCCGTCGCCGATCTTGCCGGTGGCCGCCGCAGCGACGATCGTGTCGACCACGCTGTCCACCGACTCGTCGGCGATGACCACGCTGAGGCTCACCTTCGGGACGAAGTCGATTTTGTACTCCGCACCTCGGTAGGTCTCGGTGTGGCCGCCCTGGCGGCCGAAGCCGCGGACTTCCGAGACGGTGATCCCGGCGACGCCGACGGCCTTGAGGGCGTCCTTGACATCGTCGAGTTTGAACGGCTTGATGACCGCTGTCACGAGTTTCATGTGTTTGGTTCCTTTGTGAATCTGTCGTCGCTCGATGGGATCAGCTCGTGTGAGCCATGTCGGTGGCGTAACCCTGTAGGCCATGCTCGAGAACGTCGAGGCCCTCGATTTCCTCCTCGGCGGACACCCGCAGACCGATGGTCTTGCTGAGGATGAAGAAGAGCAGTCCGGTGCACGCAGCAACCCAGACCAGGATGATGACCGCCATGAGGGCCTGCACGGCGAGCTGTTCGACGCCGCCGCCGTAGATCAGGCCGGCATCTTCACGACCGAGGAACGCATCGTCGTAGCGGGCGAAGAGCCCGATCGACAGCACACCCCAGAGGCCGCAGACGCCGTGCACGCTGATGGCGCCGACCGGGTCGTCGATCTTGATCTTGTCGAAGAACAACACCGAGAACACCACGAGCACGCCGCCGACGCCGCCGATCACGACGGACCAGACCGGCGTCACGGCGCCACACGGACCGGTGATCGCAACGAGTCCGGCGAGGACGCCGTTGCCGATCATGGCGAGGTCGGGCTTGCCGGCGACGAGCCAGATCGTGACGGCCGTGACGAGGCCGCCCGCAGCGGCGGCGAGCATCGTGTTGACGGCGATGCCGGACACGAACTCGTCGGCGAGCAGTTCCGAACCGGGGTTGAAGCCGAACCAGCCGACCCAGAGGATGAACACGCCGAGGGTGGCGAACGGGATGTTGTGGCCGGGGATGGCTCGCGGTGTGCCGTCTTCGCTGTAGCGGCCGATTCGTGGGCCGAGGAACAGTGCGCCCATGAATGCGGCGATGCCGCCGGTCATGTGGACGATGCCGGAGCCGGCGAAGTCGGAGAACACGGCGTCGCCGATCTGGATGTCGGCGATGAGGCCGCCGCCCCAGGTCCAGTGGACGACCACCGGGTAGATGAAGGCACACATCACCGCGGAGAAGAGCAGGTACGCCGAGAACTTGGTGCGTTCCGCCATCGCCCCCGAGGCGATCGTGACCGCCGTGGCGGCGAACACGGCCTGGAAGAAGAACGATGTGGCCGGGCTGAGCCCGCCTTCGGGGATCGCCGCGAGGTCGAGGTCGTTCAGGAAGAAGTTGCTCGTGCCGATGAACCAGCCGCCGCTCTCGCCGAACGCAAACGCAAAGCCGGTTGCGAAGAAGGCGAGGATGCCGACAATGGCGTCCGCCATGTTCTTGGCGAAGATGTTCACGACGTTCTTCGCCCGGGTCAGACCCGCTTCGACGAGCGCGAAGCCCGCCTGCATGAAGAACACCAGGATGCCGGCGATGAACACCCAGATGTTGTTCAGGTAGTCCTGGGCCGTCGGGACGTAGTCCTGGGCGAAGCCGACGGATGGGGTGATGGCCAAGATGGCGACGACGCCACCCAGGCCGGAAACGATTCGAAGCGCTCGATTGCGCACGGGTCCTCCAATGGGATAGGGAACAGGGTTGCGGAGTCCAGTGGCGCCATTGCCGCCCGGATTGCGAGCGCAACATAAGGGTGTGGCATTTCTCGCTTGTCGCCGACGTGTTTCCTGCGTGTGAATGGTCCTGGCCGTCGGACTTGACCCGCGGGTCAAGTGGCAGGGCAGAATGTGCGTATGGATCTCTCCTATCCCCCCGAAGCCGAGGAATTCCGAACCGAGATCAGAGCGTGGTTGCACGAGAACCTGCCCGACGGTTGGTTCGACGACGACTTCGAGATGACCGACGACGAACGCCGGGAGTTCAACGAGTCGTGGCCGCAGCGGTTGTTCGAGGGCGGCTGGATCTGCGCCACCTGGCCGGCCGAGTACGGCGGCAAGGGCCTCAGCACGATGCAGGGCGTGGTGCTCTCCGAGGAGTTCGCCAACGCGAAGGCGCCGATGCGGGGCGACTTCTTCGGCGACACGCTTGTCGGTCCCACGATCCTCCAGTGGGGGACCGAGGAGCAGAAGAAGGAGTTCCTGCCGGGCATCCTCAGCGGCACGACGCGTTGGTGTCAGGGATTCTCCGAGCCGAACTCGGGCTCGGACCTCGCGTCGCTGAAGACCACGGCGGTCCTCGACGGCGACGAGTGGGTCATCAACGGCCAGAAGGTGTGGACCACCCAGGGCCATCACGCCGACTACTGCTTCCTGCTCACCCGCACCGATGCCGACGCGAAGCACGCCGGCATCTCCTACATGCTCGTGCCGATGCGCCAGCCCGGCGTCGAGGTGCGCGGCATCACCCAGCCCGATGGCACCGCCGAGTTCTGCGAGGTGTTCTTCGACAACGCCCGGTGCGCCAAGGACGCAGTGGTCGGCGGCGTGAACAATGGTTGGAAGGTCGCCAACTCCACGCTCGCGTTCGAGCGTGGTCAGTCGGCCACCACCGGCTACCGCCGCTTCGCCGAGGAGTATCGCCTGCTCGTCGAGATGGCCACCGACAAGGGCGTGGTCGACGATCCGCTGATCCGCCAGCGGCTGATGGAGTACTACACCAAGATCCAGATCCTGAAGATCAACGGGCTGCGCAACCTGTCTGCCACGCTCTCGGGTGGTGGTGACATGGGCACGATTGCGCTCGGTGCGACGAACAAGATGTTCTGGTCGGAGATGCACAAAGCGGCGATGGAGCTGGCCGTCGAGATCAGCGGTGCTGACGGCATGTTGATCGATGCCGGCCCCGAGACGGGCAGCTGGCCCGGCGCAGCACGTGACAAGCGCCGCGATGGCTATCCGGTCAGCCCGATGATGTCGTCGTTCTTCTTCTCGCGCTCGGAGACGATCTGGGGCGGCACGAGCCAGATCCAGCGCAACATCGTCGGCGAGCGAGTCCTCGGCCTCCCCAAGGAACCCAAGCCCCCCACCGAGTAACCCCACCCCGTTCTCGTGAACAACTCCACCTCTGGGAGGTGGAGTTGTTCACGAGAAGCGGCTAGGCGGCGGTAAACGTTGCCTGACGATCGCGGTACAGCTCGACCAGTTGGTCGATGACGCCGTTGAAGTCCTCGGCCAGTTCGTGATCGGTGACCCGTTCGATCTGCCACCCGACAAGTCGTGCGGCGCGATCGCGGGTCTTGTCGTACTGCGCGTCGAGGCGTCCTCCGTGCCAGGTGACGTGGTCGACCTCGAGCGCCCAGCGGATGGTGGGATCAGCTCCATCAGGATGGATGATCGAGCCATCCGCGAGATGCAACGGAAACTGGCGTTCGAGCACGATGCCGCGGGCCTCGAGCGCAGCGAGCACGCGCAGCTCGAGGCCCGAGCCGGCTGGCTTCTGCCAATCCGCTCGCCGCGAGGCCACCCGATTGACCCGAGCGAGGCCCGGACGACCTTTCGCTTGGAGTCGCCGCACGGTACGCCACAACGTCGGGAGCGAGGCGTGGTGATCGAGTACCCACTCCGTCAGGCGTTCGAAGCGGGCGTCGTCGAGATCTCGGGCACAGTCGAACCAGGCTCGCGGCGGGCTCGCCACTGTGATGCCGTCGTCGCGCCGGACTCGGTCATCGTCGTCGAGCACGTTCGTGCGACGGAGAATCACCCCCCGGGCGAGCGGGGAGCGGTCGTGGGCGACGAGTGCGATCGGGTGGTCCGCCCGCCAGATGTGGCGGAAGTCCCACAGCCGGCCGGCCGCGGTGCCGGTGATCACAACCTCGGGATCGGCGAGGCACGCCGCAGCGCAGCGGGCCTCGAAGGTGTCGGGCGACGTGGCGATCCGGTACACACCGTTGTGGACTCGGATGAATGTGCCTCGTTCGACCGACCGTTCGATTTCTCGAGCGGACGCGCCATCGGCGAGCAGTTCGTGTCGGGTGACAACACCGTGCCGTGCTGCGATTCGGGCGGTGAGTGGGCGAGAAACGGGGATCATGACGACCTCCATGGAAAGAGCGGGACCCGGGCCGACGACGGCCGATCTGCAACGCCTTCGCACCAACCCTAGCGAGCCGCGTCGGGCGCGCGATCTCTGGTCTCTTCGATCCCGACGAGACTCTCCTTCTCGTGAACAACTCCACGCCTCAGAGGTGGAGTTGTTCACGAGATCGAATTCGGTGTGGTCGTGGTTCGTGTTGGGGTCGCGAGGTACGGTCGACGGTGTGGACGAATTGCTCGAGACCGACGGGAGCCCGCGACCGATTGCCGAGGACCTCATCGAACTCCTGCACCGGATCGGCCTCGACGAGGTGCGTGAACGCCAACGGGTGTCGGATCTCGACATCCTCACGATGGGAATCTCGTTCACGGTGTACTCCGACGGGCAGAACATCGATCGGGCGTGGCCGTTCGACATCATTCCGCGGTTGATCGACGGCAACGAGTGGAGTGTCGTCGAGCGGGGCCTTGCGCAGCGGCTCCGTGCGCTCAATCACTTCATCGACGACATCTACAACGATCGGCGGATCATCGCCGACGGCGTGTTCCCGTCGGCGTTGCTCGACGATTCGGCCAACTTCCGGCCCGAGTGTCGCGGCGTCCATCCGAAGTTCGGTGTGTGGGCGCACATCTCCGGCTCCGACCTGGTGCGCGCCGGGGACGGCCAGTTGTACGTCCTCGAGGACAACCTGCGCGTGCCGTCGGGTGTGAGCTACGTGCTCGAAAACCGGGCGGTTGCCAAGCGAGCGTTCCCTGAGTTGTTCCAGCGCCATCGCATCCGCCCGGTCGATGCCTACACCGACGAACTGAACCGGCTGCTGTCGTCGCTCGCTCCCGACGGCCGACACGACCCCTCGATCGTGGTGCTCACACCCGGCATCTTCAACTCGGCCTACTTCGAGCACTCGTTCCTCGCGCAGCGGATGGGCGCCGAACTCGTCGAAGGGCAGGACCTCGTGGTCGGTGACGACGACTGCGTCTACATGAAGACCATCCAGGGGCTCGAGCGCGTCGACGTCATCTACCGGCGCATCGACGACCTCTTCCTCGACCCGGAGGTGTTCCTCCCCGATTCGATGCTCGGCGTTCCCGGACTCATGCGCGCGTGGAAGGCGGGCAACGTCGGTATCGCCAACGCTCCGGGTGCCGGTGTCGCCGACGACAAGGTCGTGTACGCGTGGGTGCCCGACATGGTCCGGTACTACCTCGGCGAGGAGCCGCTGATCCCGAACGTCCCGACGTACCGCTGCATGTACGACGACGAGCTCAAGGACGTTCTGGCCAACCTGGGCGACCTCGTGCTGAAGCCGGCCAACGAGAGCGGCGGATACGGCATCGTGATCGGCAACCGCGCAAGCGCCGACGAGCTCGAGGCAGTCGCCGCGTCCATCCGTGCCGATCCGCGCAACTGGGTGGCACAACCGATCCTCGACCTGTCGACCGCGCCGACGCTCGTGGACGAGGGCATCGAGCCGCGACACCTCGACCTGCGCCCGTTCATCCTGACCGGTGACTCCAGCTACGTCACCGCTGGCGGCTTGACCCGCGTCGCGCTCACGAAGGGATCGCTCATCGTGAACTCCTCGCAGGGCGGCGGCAGCAAGGACACCTGGATCGTCGACGCGAACCATCACCCCTCGCAACACCAGTCACAGCACCAAGGATCACACGATCAGCACGAAACAGTGGCCGGCTGATGGCGCTGCTGTCGCGTGTTGCAGATCGGATGTACTGGGCCGCCCGCTACGTCGAGCGCGCCGAGGACTCCGCCCGAGTCCTTCGGGCGTACGGCGATGTGCTCGCCGACCTGCCGACCACCTCGGCACGATGGAGCCCGCTCGTCAGCATCTCGGGGAGCAACGTCACCATGCCGTCGGTGTCGGGTTCGGACGAGCAGCAGGTGGCTCAGTTCCTCATCGCCGACCGTGAGCATCCGAACAGCATCGTCAACGCCGTCGAACACTGTCGGGAGAACCTCCGTACCTGCCGCGAGGTGCTACCGCGTGAGGCCTGGCAGACGGTCAACGACCTGTCGATCTACGTGCGCGGCGCTGCGGTGACGTCGGTCGAGCGCCGCCGCCGGGACCGCTTCCTCGCTCGGGTGATCGACGAGAGCCGACGACTCGATGGTGTGGTGATCTCGACCATGACTCGCGACGAGGTGTTCGAGATCTGGCGGCTGGGTCGGTACATCGAGCGCGCCGACATGACCACGCGCGTGCTCGGAGTTCGTGCCGCGTCCCTGCTGGCACTGCCGCCGGGTGCCCAGGACGAGTTCGCCGAGGTGCAGTGGATGGGTGTGTTGCGGTCGTTGTCGGCGCTGCAGATGTACCAGCGTGCGACGCGTGGCCCCATCGCCGGGCCCGCGGTCGTTCGGTTCCTCCTGTTCGATCATCGCTTCCCCCGCTCGGTCGCCGGGTGTCTCGCCGAGATGCGAACATCGATCCTTCGGCTTCCGCAGTATTCGACAGTGCTCGGCGCGGTGGAGGCTGCCGATCGTCAGTTGCGCCACAGCCGACCCGCCGCTGATGACGGTGCGGCGCTCGACGCAGCGATGGACGGGGTCCAGCTGGCGCTGGCGCAACTCGACACCGTGATGCACGAGCAGTACGTCGTCCACTGAGTTGACCGCAGGCGACTCACGATGAACGACGAGCTGCACACCGATTCCGGCACCGGTCGAGCCAGCCGGGGCACCGGCGGCGCCGCAGCGAGCGTCGCCCACTCGATCGCCGGGCTTGCCGACTTGGCGATGCGTCAGGTCGACCACGATCGGCTGCTCGCCGCTGAGGGCTCGGGTCACATCGTGCACGATCTCCCGTTGCGCGCCGACGGGAGAATGGTGGCGCTCGAGTCGCGGCCCTGGAGGCTCGACCCGATTCCGCTCGTGATCGATGGCGACGAGTTCGTGGGGCTCGCCGATGGAGCGATCGCCCGGATGCGGATGCTCGAGGCGCTGCTCGAGGATCTCTACGGTGCGCGCACCCTGCTTCGTGATGACGCCATCGATCCGGTCGCGCTGTGGGGGAGCCAGCGCTATCGCCTCGCAGCGTTCGGTCAGCGACCGCACCGACGCTGGCTGACGAACTACGCGGTCGACGTGATCCGCGACGTCGACGGGCGCTGGCGTGTCGTGCGCGACCTCACGGACGCTCCGTCCGGAGTCGGCTATGCACTCCTCGGGCGCGCCGTTGCCGGCCGAGTCCACCGTGACACGATCTCGCGCTTGCCTGCCGGGAGCGCGCTGCGGTCGCTCGATCCCTTCACCGACCGCCTCCGTGACGGTCTCGCCGACGTGGCGCTCAACCGGAACCCGCGCATCGTCGTGTTGTCTGGCGGTGTCGATCACCCGTCGTTCGTCGAGCAGTCGTATCTGGCGACTCGCCTCGGCCTGAATCTGGCCGAGGGCGCCGACCTCGTGGTGCGCCAGCGGCGCGTTTGGCTGCGGTCACTGGCGGGTCTGGAGCCGATCGACGTGATCTTCCGGCGCCTCGAGGATGATCGCGTCGATCCGATGGAAGTCAACGCCGAGGGCAGCGTCGGCGTGCCGGGGCTTCTGTTGGCGGCACGTTCGCGAGGGGTCAGCCTTGCGAACGCACACGGCAGTGGTGTGCTCGAAGACCCGGCTCTCGGTGCACTCTGGGACGACGCAGGCGCATGGCTGACGGGGCGCACCTCCGACTATCAGGGAGTGTGGCCGCTGGAGTTCATGGCTGCATCCGAGCGCGCCGAGCAGGAGTGGAGCACGTGGCCGTGCTTCGATGGCAGTGCGCTCGTCGAGCGTCCGATCACGATGCGGCTGCACCTCGTGGCGAGCGACAAGGGCATCGACGTGTTGCAGGGGGGGAGTGCGCGTGTGTTGCTGCCCGGCGACGACCCGATCCGACCGACCGCGGCGACCGCAAAGGACGTCTGGGTGATCGGTGGAACCGTGGCGCCGCCGTCGCTGCGTCGCCGGGATCCGCTCCCGCAGGTGGACCTGATCGCATCGGTGCCGACGCGAGCAGCGGAGGCGCTGTTCTGGGCGGGTCGGGCGATGGAGCGAGCCGAGATCGTGGCCCGGGCGATGGAGGTGGTCCTCGATCGCACGGGCGGCCTGGTCGGTGCCGAGGTCGCCGAACCGTGGGTCGACCACGGCCTCGACATGCTCAGCTCGGTCGCGGGGCTCCCGTTCGACAGCGAGCATCAGGACCGAGCGGGAGCGACGTTTGCCGGCGGTGTCGAGGCACTCGCCAAGCAGTTGGGCTCGTTCCTCGCCGAGGCCTCGTCGGTGCGCGAGTTCTTCTCGACGACCGGCGGCCGGATGCTCGCGCGCCTCGCAGAGTCGCGTGGTCGACTTCGTTGGTTGGTCACCGAAGAGGGCTTGCCGAATCCGTCGGCGGTCGACATCGCCCGCATCGACGGTCGCGAACTCGAGTCGATCCTCATCGATCTGGCATCGCTGGCCGGGCTCTGGAACGAGAGCGTGGTCCATGGACCCGCGTGGCGGTTCGGTGAGGTCGGGCGTCGGCTCGAGCGGGCGTTCGGCGTGATCGACGGTCTGCGCGGGGCGTTCGGATTCCACCCCGACGCCACGCTCTTCGCGCCGATCTGGGCGGGGCAATCGGTCGACGACCTCCGGCTCGATTTCCAGCGCCAGCGCGTGGTGGAGCTCATCTTGGCGTCGAACGAGAGTCTGGTGGCGTATCGCCGTCGATACCGCAGCGACGTCGAGTTCGACCTCGCCGTGCAACTCGTGATCGCCGACGTCAACAACCCTCGCTCCGCCGCGTCGGCGATCGGCGAGGTTCTTCAACAAGCCGAGCGACTCGGCTGGAAGCTCGGCGTCGACGAATCGACTCGACTGCTCGCTGCGCTGCAGACCGCCTCGTTCGACACCGTCGAGTCGACGGCGGCGGTGCTCACCGACGTCTTCGAAGGTTGCGATCGGCTCGCACGCGACGTGGTCGGCTCGTACCTCGCGGCGCCCGTCGACCCGCGCATGATGGGGCGGGGCTGACATGGCCGACCAGCGCTACCGCGTCGTGCACCGCACCGAGTACGTGTATGGCGCCACGATGCTGGATGGCTACAGCGTGGCCTGCGTGCTGGCGCGGCCGACCCCGTCGCAGGCCGTCACGTCGTCGGTGGTGACCACGTATCCGGCGCCGGACGAGTACGACGAACGCAACGACGTGTTCGGCAATCGCATCGTGCAGTTCGGGCTGCACCAACCCCACGACGGCCTGGTCGTCGAGGCGATCACCGAAGCCCGCGTCTGGGCCCAGGAGCTGCCGCGGGTCGACGTTGGCTGGGAGCGTGTGAGCGCCTCCGTGGCCGGGATGCGTGGGCTGACCGCGCTCGATGTCGCGCCGTTCGTGGCCCCGTCGCGTCTCGTCAACATCGGACCGAATCGACTCGGCTTGCACACGCTGGCCATGTCGTCGTTCACTCCTGGTCGGGGGATCGTCGAGGCCACCACGGCGCTCTCCACCGAGATCTTCGAGACGTACGCATTCGATCCGTCGTTCACCGAGGTGAGTTCGCCGCTCGAGGTCGTGCTCGGCGACCGGCGCGGTGTGTGTCAGGACTTTGCACACCTCGCGGTCGGCGCTCTCCGAACGATCGGGCTCGCAGCGCGGTACGTCAGCGGCTACATCGAGACCGACCCGCCCCCGGGCGAGCCGAAGACTGTCGGCGCCGACGCGTCGCACGCCTGGTGTTCGGTGTGGGTTCCCGACCACGGCTGGCTCGACTTCGATCCCACCAACGGCATCGTGGCGCCGGCGCGACACGTCACGATCGCGTGGGGACGTGACTACGCCGACGTGGCGCCGGTGCGCGGCGTGGTGGTCGGACCCTCGTCGTCGCAATCGCTGACGGTCTCGGTCGACGTCGCCCGCCAAGACCCCCCGTTCGCGTGACACTCTCGACGGGGCGGCCCGTCGGAACCGCAACGTGAACGTGGTTGTGACATCGGTCGCGGGGGAGATTCGGTTGCGTGACGGGGCGGACGCCTGGGCAGGATGGGCGCGGTGGTGATGCAGCAACGACTCGATGGGCGACCCCCCGGTCTGCTGACGCCTCCGTTCCTGGTCGTCACGGCGACCGCGCTCGTCTTCTTCATCTACATCGGCATGTTGGTGCCGATCGTCCCACTGTTCATCGAGGGTCCGCTCGGACGCGGCGAGTTCGGCATCGGCCTCACGATCGCGATGTTCGCGGGCGCGGCGATCGTGGCCCGCCCCGCGCTCGGCCGTCTCGCCGACCGGTACGG
>JBGTCW010000036.1:0-4284 GCA_041748635.1 Ilumatobacteraceae bacterium
GTGACCCGGAACCGCAGCCGCCGCAGCATGCCGATCGGATGGTCGGCGATCGACGGCACGACGCCGGTGTTGACGTTGGAGGTCGGGCACAGCTCCAACGGAATGCGACGGTCGCGGATGTACGTGGCCAGACGACCGAGCTTCTCGGATCCCAGCCCGTCGCCTGGGTCGATGTCGTCGACGATCCGGACGCCGTGGCCGAGCCGCTCGGCGCCGCAGAACTGCACGGCCTCCCAGATCGACGGCAACCCGAACGCCTCACCGGCATGAATCGTGGAGTGGAAGTTCTCGCGGTTCACGTACTGGAACGCGTCGAGGTGCCGCGACGGCGGGTAGCCGGCCTCCGCTCCGGCGATGTCGAACCCGACGACGCCGGCGTCGCGGAAGCGCACCGCCAACTCGGCGATCTCGAGCGACCGCGCGGCGGTGCGCATCGCGGAGGCGATGGCGTAGATTGTGAGATCAGTGCCGGCGGACCCGAGGCGGTAACCCTCCAGTACCGCCTCCATCACCTCGTCGAGCGTCAAGCCCTTCTCGGTGCTCAGCTCGGGCGCGAACCGCACTTCGGCATACACCACGCCGTCAGCGGCGAGGTCCTGGGCACACTCGTACGCGACCCGCTCGATCGCATCTCGGTCCTGCATCACGCCGACGGTGTGGGCGAACGTCTCGAGGTAGAGCACGAGGTCGTTGCGCTTGGCGCCCCGGTTGAACCACGTCGCGAGATCGTCGACATCGGTGGTCGGGAGGTCCTTGTAGCCGAATTCCTGCGCGAGTTCGATCACGGTCTGGGGGCGGACGCCACCGTCGAGGTGGTCGTGGAGCAGCGCCTTGGGCGCTCGTTGGATCAGATCGGCCAGCGACATGGCGCCACGCTACCGATCCGGGTGGACCAGGGCGAGATGTAACGTTTGGTGTCTGACACCAAGTGTTACATCAGGGGGCGCAGCGGCAGGTCCGCGGGGCGCTGGAGCCAGTTCCAGTCCGGGTAGTCGGTGGCACCCGAGATGCAGTGCAGGCTGTATGCATGGCGGCTGGTGCCCGATCGGTTGACGTCGCTCCAGTGCGGCAGTCGACCGTCGAGCACGACCAGGGTGCCGGCGGGCACCTCGAGCGGCACCAGACTGTCGCCGGTCGGTGGCGGCTCCGGCAATGGCGTGTCGTCGAGCGTCTCCATCACGGTGCCTTCGCCCGATGGGTTGCGCTTGAACAACTGGCGCAGCGAGCCTCGATGCCCGCCCGGGGCTGCCCACAGGCACCCGTTGTCGAGCGTGGCGTCCTCGATGGCGAACCAGAAGCCGGTGACCGAGATGGGATCGGTGTAGAGGAACGTCGCATCCTGGTGACAGCCGACCTCGCCGCCGATGTGCGGCTGCTTGAAGATGTACATCGACTGCAGTGCCTTCGCGTCGGTGAGCCCGATGTCGTCGGCGATCTCGGCGAGTCGCGGATCGTACGAGAATCGCTCGAACTCGTCGTCGAGGTCGTGTTGGGCGTGGCCGATCTTGTTGATGCTGAGTTCCTTCGGCTGGGCCAACTCACCGTCGGGCCCGAACGCGTCCTCCTCGAAGAAGCACCAGACTCCCGAACCGCTCGCCAGGAACTCACCGTCGGACACCCGCGCCTGGTCGTTGGTCGTGAACACGGAACGTTGCTCGGACGGCTCCCACTCGTCAACGATCTCGAGTGCTCGATCCCGGAGCCTGGCCCGGGCGTCGGGCGTCGCGAAATCGGTGACGACGAGGAACCCGTCACGTCGATACGACTCGATCTGCTCGGCGTTCAGCATGACGCGGATCGTACCCGGCGGGCTGACGTACACGATGTGCCTGGCACGTCGTGTACGTCAGCCGTAGGCGGGGCTGAGTTGTTCGGCGACGACTCGGCGGCGGAGGTCGATCGGGGCGAACGACGACATCATGGCGTTCGTGGCGAGACGCGCCATCTCGGCGTTCGTCAGGGCGTGAGCGGTGGCGACGGCGTGCAGCTCGCTCGACGGCATGACGTTGCTCATCAAGCGATTGTCGGTGTTGTAGCCGACGTTGAACCCGGCGCGCAGGAACGGCCCGATGGGATGCTCCGCCACGCTCGGCACCGCACCGATCTGCACGTTGCACGTCGGCGCCATCTCGAGGTGGATCTGGTGGTCGAGCACGAACTGGGCGAGTGGGCCGCAGACGAGGTCGATCGCCCGCACGCTGTCGGCGTCGGCTGCGTCGACGAGGTTGGTGTCGGCCCGCAGGCGCACCCCGTGACCGATGCGGTGCGCTCCGTGCGAGATCGCGTCGGAGATCAGTTCGAGGTCCGGCGGCTCGCTCGCGTGAATCGTGATGTTGAGCAACGCTGAGCGGGCGAATTCGAGCGCCTCGGCATGCAGGGACGGAGGGAACCCGGTCTCGGCACCGGCCAGGTCGAAGGCCACGACCTTGTCGTCCCACGACCGGAGTCGATCGACCAGGTGGGCGATCTCGAGCGACCGCTGCTCGGTGCGCATCGCGCACAGGATGGCGTTCACCGTGATCGGTCGGCCGTCGGCAGCCGCGGCGGACTCGCCGCGCCGGAACCCCGACGTGACCGCCTCGACCACGTCCTGCAGGTCGAGTCCCTGCTGCTGATGCAGCTCCGGCGCGAACCGGATCTCGGCGTACACGACACCGTCGTCGGCGAGGTCGACGACCGCCTCGTACGCGATCCGCTCGATGTGGTCGGTCGTCTGCATCACGGCGAGCGTGTGCTCGAACGTCGCGAGGTACTGCAGGAGATCCCGCGTCTCGGCGCCTCGGGTGAACCACGCCGGGAGCTCGTCGGGGTCGGTGCTCGGCAGCGTCCAGCCGATTGCGTCCGCCAGCTCCATGATCGTCGCCACTCGGAGTCCGCCGTCGAGGTGGTCATGCAGCAGCACTTTGGGCACACGACGAGCGTCGTCGAGGGTGATCGTCATGAGCCGGGGCGCGCTCGTCCTACTGCATGCCCTTGAACCAGGGGATGCCTTCCTCGGCGGGGGGTCTGAGCCGCTGCGCCCCGACCGACACCGCGATCAGGGTGACGACGTACGGCGTGACGAAGACGAGCTGGTTGTTCGGTTCCGCCACGGCGAAGTAGGCCCAGAACGCGATGAGGGAGAACGCCACCACGGTGCCAGCGCCGGAGATCGAGCGACGGTAGCCCATGTACATGGCAGCCAGCACGAGGCCGATCGCCGCCGCGAGGAACAGGGCGTTCACCAGCGCTGCGGGGTTGGTGCGCAGCGTGATGCCCTGGGCATAACCGAACAGGCCGGCACCGGCTGCGGTGCCGACAGGCATCCAATTGCCGAAGATCATCGTGGCGAGACCGAGGAATCCGCGTCCGGCCACCTGGTTCTCCTGGTACCGGTTCGCGAACAGCACCAGTACGGCGCCGCCCATCCCCGCCAGGCCGCCCGAGATGGCCATACCGATGTAGCGCATCTTGTGCACCGACACCCCGAGTGAGGCTGCCGCCGACGGACGCTCGCCGCTGAATCGCAGTCGCAGGCCGAGCGGGGTGTGCCAGAGGAAGTAGGCCATCCCGAAGAAGAGCGCGATCGTGAGCAACACGTCATAGGTCACCGAGGTGGTCATGCCCTTCCCGAAACCGGCGGCGTCCGCGATCATGAACCAGCCCTTGTCCTCGAACCAGCCGAAGATGTCGGGGGTCGTCCATCCGAACAGGTCGCCGCCCGACAGGAAGGGCATCGTGAACGATCCCATCCGTCCCGAGTTCCCCGGCGATGACGTGACCGACCCACCCTGGACGCCGACGAACAACTCACTCGCCATGAAGCGGGCGACGCCAGGGGCGATCAGATTGATCGCGACGCCGGCGACGATGTGGTTCACCCCGAACGTGGTGGTGGCGACGCTCATGAGCAAGCCGCCGAGCATCCCGCCGACGATGCCGCCGAGCAGTGCCATCCACGGCCCGTACTCCCATCCCCACCAACCGGCGAAGATCGTCCCCATCACCATCATGCCCTCGAGGCCGATGTTGATCGTGCCGCTGCGTTCGGCGATGAGCCCGGAGAGACCGGCGAGCGCGATCGGCGCCGCGGTCCGCAGCGCAACGCCGAACGTACCGCTGGAGGTGAGGTCGCTGGTGTCGGACAGGATGCGCGCACTGGACATGACCGCCACGCCCACCATCGCGAGCGCGGAGAGACGCCAACGTGTCGACTCGAGCAGCGGTGGGCGACCGGAGGTGACCGTCGTGGCGTCGAGGGTGGCGCTCATGACGTCGCTCCGATCTGGACGGTCGCCGCCGCCG
>JBGTCW010000037.1:0-3863 GCA_041748635.1 Ilumatobacteraceae bacterium
AAGCACAAGACCACCGGCGAGCCGGCCGCCGCGAAGATGGCCCACGTGTGGTCCTTCCGCGACGGGAAGATCGCTGCGTTCCAGCAACATGTCGACACGGTCAAAGTGTTGGAACTCAGCTGAACCCCACACACGACCCAACCCCAGCAGCCTTTCGGGTACCAGACACCCGCGCCAAGCAAGAACTCCGACAGCTGATCTCACAGGTTCTCACCCCGAGTGCGCCGTGGATTCGGTCGTGGGGACCCAGGTCGATTGTCGACCCGGGTCCCCGTCGCCGTCCCGTGGTCAGCCTGCAACGTGAGGCTGCCGTTCAGAGCACTCGACAACACCCGCCCGGTAATCCGGCAACGCCGCAGCAACTCGCGCCGCACTCCGGCCCAAGCCGCACGCCGCATAATCCCGGCTGGAACACACCCTCACGCGGATCCAGACGTGGCGTCCGGGCGAGATCGCTCGTGCACTGACAGCCGCCGAGGCGCTGCCGCGCTAACCCCACGTCCTCAGACGCCGCAACGGTGACGGGCACGAGTCCGGCCGCCGTGATACGAAGTGGCATGGCCAACGACCCGGAGCATCCCGAACCCGTCATCGTCGGGACGTTCGCGAGCGTCGGTGAAGCCGAGATCGCACAGGCACGGCTGCGCGCGTACGGCATCGACAGTGCCCTCGTCGACAACGACGGTGGAGGCACGATCCCGGTCGACAGCGACGACGGCATCGACCTCGAGGTTCGTGCCGCCGACGCGCAGGCAGCCGCCGAGATCCTCGCCGATACTGCACCGGCCTGAGACGACCGAGACGCAGCTGCTCGGAGGTTGCCGCAGCGGCCCTCCGCTGTCCGAAACGTCCAGTCGTCGTCGCTGGGTTCGTGGAACCCGCTCGGGATGGTCAGATCGTCTCGAGGAACTCGTCCATCGATCTGCGGGTCCATTGACACAGCTCGATCACGCGGAGGTGACCGTGCCACTGATGGGCCGCGTCGATGCGGGGCTGGCTGTCGCGGGTGTAGTTCCAGATCCATCGATAGAACGCGAACTCGAACCGTTCGGGGCAACCCTCGGCCTGGATTGCCCTGCCATGGTTGCGTACCGTTCGTCCAGCTGCGCACACCACAAAGCGAGCCGGGGACGAGCGACGATGATCGCGGTGTCGGCGCTGGCCGGCAGGTCGCTCGGCGACGGAGCAGGCAGAACGTTCGCTCCGTAATCCGCTCGACGACTGCGAGGGCGCGCCGCAGTCCGGCCCCATTGCTGTGCTCGGTAATCGCGTCGCCGATCGGACCAGAACGGGTCGTCCTGGGCCGTTGATCTCATCGCCTCCAGTCGCCGGGCACCCTGATCGGATGTGCTGCTTCGAGGGCGTTGTCAGCGGTTCGGACCTGCGAAGGGGTTTCGCTCACCGGTGCTCTGGCGTATCAGCGAACGGGCGGTCGCCAGACTCTGCGCCAGCCGAACTGCCCGTGAGGTTCGCGCCGCCCACGTGGTGTACCGCGCAGGAGTATTCGGCTGGGCCATGCCTCTCCGAGTCCGCTCACAACGCGAGCGCCGTAATCCTCGGTCCGGCTACCACTAACCACTCGGCTTCGGCCCGACCGTGACGCCAGATCATCCCCTGGGGTTGAGTGTTGGAACCCTTGCCGCTTACTGCTCTCGGCGGCCATTGGCTGTTGTGAATGGCACGGCGCGTGGGGCAAACGCCACCTCGCCTGCCCGGTCAAGTGCTGGGCTGCAGTGGGCTGCCTGCGCTGAGCGCGAAATTGATTGCAACGTTTTCGTCGTCTCGAGCACCTACAACATGATGATGGACGAGTCGGCGGCGGTGGACGAGGCGCGATCGGACGAGTCGTTCGACACGTTCTTCCTCGAACGGTTCGCCGAGCTATCACGATTGGCGTTTCTGTTAACCGGTTCGTCGGCCGTCGGTGACGAGATCGCCCAGGACGCATGTGAGGAGGTGTTCCGGCGCTGGGACGACATCGAGCACCCTCGTGCCTATGCGCGCACCGCCGTTGTCAACGGTGCACGCGCGTGGGGTCGGCGGCGTGCTCGCAAGGCGATGCAACCTGTCGGATCGGACCTGATCGCCGGTGTCGACGCCGAGGCACTCGCCGTGCGTGCGGTGCTCGCCGAGCTTCCTCAGGCCGAGCGTGAGGTCCTCGTGTTCCGGTACTACGCGGACTTGAAGGTCGACGACATCGCCGTCGAATTGGGGATCCCGGTCGGCACGGTCAAGTCGCACATCCATAGAGGTCTGGCTCGAATGCACAAGGAGCTGTCGTGATCTATCAATCGTTCGAAGGCACCGAGAGGCGAGTTCGCTCCGCATTGCGCCAACTCGGCGACAGCCACCAACCCGACATCGAACGGCGCTGGCCGGCGTCGCATCCGAGAGGCACGCAACGACCGGTTCCGCCGTCGAGGACGCGACGCTGGATGCTCGTGGCCGCGTCGTTCGTCATCGTGCTGGGCGGGATTGTGGCGGTGGCGGCAATCCAAGGCGACGAGAGTGACACGTCGATCGACGTGGCGCCATCGCCGACTGCGACGACCGCGGAGGAGCGTGACGGCGATCCGCTGCCGACCAACGAGCCGACGGAGCCGTCCACCTCGGTCCCCGCCGCGGCGCCGGCTGAGGAGCTGACCGGCGTGCGGTTCCCGGTCGGCGCCGCCGAGCAGGGCGCCGGGATCCTGTCGTGGGGCGACGGGTTCCTTGCCATCACGGTCGACCCGGTCGACGGGAGTGGTGGCGAGGCGACGATCCGAGCCAGCGTCACGACCGACGGATCCAGTTGGGAACCGGTCGAGGTGTCGACGCCGCCCGGCTTACAGGTCGCTGGGAGAATCTCCTCGGTCGGTGACCGTCTCGTCATTGCGGACTCCGTCTCGACTGCGGATGGTGGCGTCGTGGTCCGGGTTGCCTCGACCACCGATCTGCGCAACTGGTCGTCGCAGGACTTCGAGCTGCCCGGTGCGCGTCCGCTGGGTGACCAGTCCCAGCTGGGTGTGTGGTGGCCGTCGATGAGGAGCTTCGCGGTCAACGAGACCGGTTGGGTGTTCGAGATCGTGCGCATGTACAGCGCCGACGTCACCAGCGTGCTGCCGAGTGACGTGCAACGAGACCTCGTAGCAGGGACGTACCAGGTCCGCTCGGACGACACCGGGTTCACCGTCGCCGTGAACGGGTCTGACGGGTCGGCGCCGACACCGGAATCGACCTACTCATACACGTGGGACGAGGTCGGCGTCGCTCCACAGGACGTGCCGTACTTGACCGGCGCGGTCCCTGTCTCGCAGACCTGGGCGGCGACGTGGGATGGGACAGTCACGGTCGGCCAGACCGCCATGCCGACGGGGATGACGATGGCATCGCCGGCAGGGTTCGTTCGTTGGAACGACCGCACATGGTTCTCGTCCGACGGTCTCACCTGGGTGTCGAGCCCGCTGCCCGACCCCACCGGAACCGTCACGAGCGCGTTCCCGATCGACAACGGATTCGTTGCGGTCGTCGCCAACCAGCGCGGTACGAGCGACGTCTATCTCCTCGACGAACGTGGTGGCAGTCCTCGCCAGATCTCCGTCGACGAGCTCGACGAGGAATTCGCCGAGGGCCTTGCCGACCGGACGTCGACCGGCTTCGGCCAGGCACCGTCGAGCCCCTCGAGTGCCGCAGTCCTGACCATCGGACCATCAGTGCAGATGCCCATCGTGATCGAGTCCGGTGGATACCGATACACCGAACGGACGGGCTTGAGCTCGGTTGTCGACCTCGGGACCGGCGACGTCGTGGTGTCCTACGCCCGCGAGCGCCCGCCTGCAGCTGACACCACCTTCGTCTTCGGTGACGACGGCCTGACGGTGACC
>JBGTCW010000038.1:0-3066 GCA_041748635.1 Ilumatobacteraceae bacterium
AGACGATCAACGCGGGCGACAATGCCATCCGTCTGTCCGGTCCGTCACTCCACCTCGGCGTCGTCCAACTCGGCGACAGCGTGTACACGCTGATCGTGCCGTCGAGCGATGCCGAGCCCGTTGCCGTCGATCAGCTGATCACCACCATGGCGACCGCGCTGTCCTGAACACCGGCTCCACGCCGAGCTCACACCACCGTGTCGAGCAACGATCGCCCCATGCGGGCGAAGCGCTCGTTGTCGGCCGAGTGGAGAAGATAGAGCAGAGCGAAGTGGAGCGCCCACACTTCGGCGCGCTGCCAGGTCGCATCGTCGACGGGCGAGCGCACGCCGGCTGCAGCGCGGAAGATCTGGCGGGCGTCGTCGGCAAACAGCATCCAAGCAATCGCGAGGTCGCATGCCGGGTCTCCCGAGGTGATGTCACCCAGGTCGAGTACCGCCACGATCGAGCCGTCGCGGACGACCACGTTGGCCGAGTGCAGATCGCCGTGCAGCCAGACTGCAGGCCCCGCCCAGTCGTCGACGTCGAGCAGCTCGGCAGCGCGGCGGGCGACTGCGTGCTGGTCGATCAGCGATCCCGACCGATCGATGTTCGCCGAGATGCGCTCACCGAGGTCGGCCATCAGCTGCCCGCGATGCGGATTGTCGGGCGCGTCCACGGGCGCGTCGGTGTGGAACGCTGCGACGAACGCACCGAGCCGCTGCGCCTCGGTTGCAGGCGAGGTCAGGGTCGCGTCGGCGGCCACGTCTCCCTCGAACCACCGGCAGATGCTCCACGCCCACGGATACTCCTCGGACGCCACCCCGATGCGCACCGGCGCCGCGATCGGGATCGGGAGGCGCTCCGCCAGGGCGGGGAGCCAACGCTGCTCGTTGGCGACGAGATCGGCGCCGAGCTGGCGCCGCGGGAGGCGCACGACGAGGTCGTCGCCCACCCGGAAGATGGCGTTGTCCCAGCCATTCGCGACCAGTGTCAGGTGCTGGTCGGCCAGATCCGGGTGCTGTTCGGAGAGCAGTCGCCGAACGAGGCCCTCGGTGATCTCGACCTCGGCGGCTGGCATGTTCTGCGCCGCCACTGCGGATCAGTCGTTCTCGAACTCGGGCAGGTGCAGCAACCGTGAGTCGTTCGAGAACACCTCGATCGGCTTCGCGAGGGGCAGGCGCATGCCGCGCTGCAAGATCCGCATCTGGGTGTGCTGGTTGTACTCGACCAGCGTGACCGCCCAGCCGTCGCGGCCGGCGCGAGCCGTGCGGCCCGAGCGGTGCAGATAGTCCTTGACGTCCTTGGCCGGCTCGTAGTGCACGACCGCCCCGATGTCGTCGATGTCGATGCCACGAGCGGCGACGTCCGTGGCGACGAGCACGGACAGCTTGCCTTCGGCGAACTTGCGCAGAATCCGTTCGCGAGCGCTCTGCTGCATGTCGCCGTGCAGCGGGCCGGCATCGACGCCGAGCTCCTCGAGGTTGCGGGCGACGCGGTCGCAGTTGCGCTTGGTCTGGCAGAACACGAGCACCTGCGGGATCGACTTCGCGATCGATCCGATCACCTTGTCCTTGTCCATGTGGTGCACCGCCAGGAACAGGTGATGCATGGTGCCCACCGTGTCGGTGGCCTCGTCGATCGCCACCGTGACGGGATCGGTCTGGTAGTGCTTGATGAGATGTCCGACGTCGCCATCGAGCGTCGCCGAGAACAGCATCGTCTGGTTCCGGCTGCCGCAGTGGCGAAGGATCCACTCGACCTGCGGGGTGAAGCCGTCGTCGGCCATCCGGTCGGCCTCGTCGAGCGTGACGATCTGCATGTCGTCGAGCGACACCTCGTTCGACTTGATGAGGTCGATGAGCCGCAAGGGCGTTGCGATCACGATCTCAACACCTTTGGCCAGCTCGTCGACCTGATGATGACGCGACGCGCCGCCGTACACAGGGAGCACCCGCATGCCGGCGTGGTGGGCCACGGGTTCGAGGACCTCGGCGACCTGGACGGCGAGCTCACGGGTCGGCACGAGCACGAGTCCGAGCGGTCGCGACGGGGCGGCCTTGTCGGTGATCCGGGCCAGCATCGGCACGCCGAACGCGAGCGTCTTGCCCGAGCCGGTCTTCGCTCGTCCGCAGACGTCCCGGCCGGTCACCGCCACCGGGATCGCTTCGGTCTGGATGGCGAACGGCTGCGCGAACCCACATGCCGCGAGCCCGTCGTCGATGCGTGCGGGCACCCCGAGCTCGAAGAAGCCCGTCGGCGCCTCCACCGGAGGCAGGATGTTGAACGATGTGAGGTTCGAGGTGTTGATGTGGCCACCGTCGTACGGCTGGCCCGACGCCTTCGGGCGAGTGCGCTTTCCGCGAGGCGCTCCTCGTCGCGCTGTTGATTCAGTCATGTTGCGTGCCAGCGTACCGGGCGTGCGGGCGACGAACGCGAGTTGTGGCCGTGCCGTGCTAGCATTGGAGGTGATGTTGCGCCACGGTCTCCTTCTGCTTACGTAGGGCGAGCGCCACATACCCGCGTTCGCCCGCACCCCCCGCCGATCGGCCGGGGGGTTCTTGCTTTTTCCGGCCAGTTCCCTCCCCTACCGGTCCTCCCGGACCCGACCCCGACGGACCGACCCCCGGACCCCAGACCGACCCAGCACCCAGAACAACCCAGGAGTATCCAATGCCTCCCCAGAACGCCCGACCCGAGAAGATGCCCTTCGAGAAGTACACGCCGTTCGTGCCGGTCGTACTCACCGACCGAACGTGGCCGAACGTCACGATCGAGACCGCGCCGCTCTGGTGCTCGGTCGACCTGCGCGACGGAAACCAGGCCCTCATCGATCCGATGGACCCGACCCGCAAGATGCGGATGTTCGAGGAACTCGTGGCGATGGGCTTCAAGGAGATCGAGGTCGGCTTTCCGTCCGCCAGCCAGCCCGACTTCGACTTCGTGCGTCAGCTGATCGAGGAGGACCGGATCCCCGACGACGTGACCATCCAGGTGCTGGTGCAGTGCCGACAGGAGCTCATCGAGCGCACCTACGAGTGTCTCCAGGGTGCGCCCAGGGCGATCGTGCATTTCTACAACTCGACC
>JBGTCW010000039.1:0-10538 GCA_041748635.1 Ilumatobacteraceae bacterium
CAAGTTGGCGGCAACGGCTTCCCTGGTGTCGGTGATGGCGGGGCGGCTCGCCGACAGCTACGACTTCGCGGTTCGGGCGGTGAACGACGCGAACGATCCGATCGCGCAGGCGAACGCCCACCTCCAACGCGCATGGAGCGGATTCTTTTCCGGTCTCACCGATGGGGCCACGCTGTGGTCGGACGTCGACGAAACGCTCCGCATTGCGAAAGAGCAGCACGACGACGAACTCCATGCTACGGCGCGCCAGCGCCAGGGCTCGCTGGTGGTCAACTCCCGATCGATTCCCGAGGGGCGAGCGATTCTCGTGTCGACGGAGGCGAGCTATCGGCTGTCCTCGCATCAGTTGCTCGCCGCCCGCTTGTTCCAGACATACGGGGTCGGTGTGTTCGACTTGGAGTTCGAGGTGACGTATCCACAGGTCCTCGAAGTGATCGCCGAGTGTCGGTCAGCCGGTCACATCGCCTTCGAGTCGATGGCTCTCGCCACTGCTGGCACGATTGCGGCGCTCCGGGGCGACGAGAATCGAGCCGACAATTTCCTCGCCGCGGCGGAACAGCTCACGCGCGAACACGAGCTGCCAACCTTTCGGAACCTGGTCCAGCGCTGGCGGGCGTTCGCCCACTATCGATTCGACCGCCCCGACACGGCGGAGCACGCGCAGCGCTCCATCGCTTTGGCCGAGGCGACCGACAATGCCTGGGATGCCGCCGCAGCTCACTGGCTGCTCGGGCTCGTCAGGTTGCGAAATGACGACGATGGCGCGGTCGAGCAGCTGCACACCGCGCTCGACCTGTCGACCGAGCCCGGGTACCCGTTCAGCCGAATTCGAGCGGAGTTGGCGCTCTCACTGGTCGATCTCCGCAGCGACGAGTTCTCCGCTGGAGTCGACCGCGTCCACGATGCTCTCCGCCGCGCACACGACCACCGTGATCTGCTCGGCGTGGCAGCCTGCTTCGACCACCTCGCCATGTTCGAGTCTGAACGAGCAGCTCTCGAACGCTCCGGGCGCTTCGCTGGCGCTGCGGACAGGATCCATCGGCGATCCAGCGTCGAGCGCTTGCCTTGCGAGCGCGAGCTTCGAGCCGCCGTCGAAGGTCGCCTCCTCGATCAGGCCGGCGCAGACGGGGCCGCTCGATTTGTCGCAGCGGGCCGTGCCCAGAACACGCCTGCGGCCGTCCAGTTCGCACAGCGCAGCCGTGGACGGCGCGGTCGTCCGCTCAGCGGATGGAGCAGCTTGACGCCCACCGAATCCGAAGTCGCCGACCTGGCGGCGGGCGGGCTGTCGAATCCTGAGATCGCCGAGCGTCTGGTGATGAGCGTCAACACCGTGAAGACGCATCTGTCCCACGTGTACGCCAAGACCGGGGTTACCGGTCGCAGCGGTCTGGCCGCAGGGTGGGCGCGTCGGCCACACGCGACGTGATCCGCCGCCACGGATCCGTGCAGCTTTCCTGATCCCTCACCCGGGAGCCTGGCACCGGCCCCTCACTGATCGTTCTACACCGAACCCGGCCCGAGGTTCGCCGCCCGGGCCGGGCGGCGAACCTCAGAGCAGCCGCTGAGAGCGCAGCGACCGAAGCGCGAAGTAGCCGAGGAGCGGTGGTGCGTAGAACGTCACCAACCGATAGGTCAGCGCTGCTGCCATGGCGGTCGCGCCGTCGACACCGATCGCCGTGAACCCGGCCGTCAGTGCGGCCTCGGTGACGCCGACACCGCCGGGGACGGGCATCAGCCCGGCGAACAGCGCGACGGTCACATTGACCAGCACGGCGTCGGCGAATGCCACGTCCTGTCCGAACGCCCGCAAGACGGTGTAGATCGTCAGCGAGAAGAGCAACTGCACCAGCAGGTTGGCGAGCACGACCGAGATCAGGCGGCGGGGCGACGACAGCATCGGACCCACCCGCTGCCACGTGGTCGTCGCGACGGCCACGACCGGGTCGCGGAACTTGGGGACCAGCCACACCACGGCGATGCCGATCGCGATGGCCACGACGGCGATCAGCAGGAGTCGCCCGGTGAAGTCGGGAGCGTCCGCAGTGATGTTCAGGTTCAGACTCCCGAGTCCGGACCCGACGATCATCAGGATCAGACTGATCTGCGCGACGAAGCCGGCGACACTGTCGAGTCCGCCGACGGCGATTGCTGTGGTGCGATCGAGTCCATTGCGCTGGAAGAACCGGATGTTGACCGCCACCCGTGCCGCCGTCGACGGAACGGCGAGGTTCACGAAGGTGATGGCGAATTCGAGCAGCGTCAGCCGACCGAGTGGGACCGGAATCGGCGCCGCCTGCGACACCGCGAAGGCGCCGGCAAACCTGGGAGTCTGGCCGACGACGAGCGCGAGGAGCAAGATCGCGGGACTCGCCTCGAGGACCGAGTCGACGATCGTTTGGATGCCCACCTCTTGGACTGCTCCGACGAGTGCGTAGGCAACGACGGCGAGCAGCACCCACATGACAACGTTGCCGACCGAGAACCGTCGGATCGTCTGGAGTTCCTGCTCCTCGGCGCCGACGCTTGCGATCGTCGCCTTGCGGAGGTCGTCGACGTCGAGGTCTGCGTCGTCGAGGGCCCTTCGCAGTGCCGACGGCATGGCCGCCTGCTGCACGAAGGTGGTCATCTCGGTGAGGTGTTCGACGCCGAGTGCGGCCGTCGCAGCCATGACGGCCCGGTCGGTGCCAACGACCACCGCTGTCGACGTCAGCAGTTGCGCTTCGTCGAGTTGGCGTGAGCTATCGGCCCAGTCGATGGTCGACCGATCGAAGTCACTGAAATGGACACGCCCAGCGGCGACTTGGAGGTGGTCCGGTGTGATCCCGCCATGACGGATCCCGATCTGATGCAACCGGTCGAGGGACTGCCATGCATCGGCGAGCAGATCGTCGGCGATCTCGTCGTCGCCCTGGCCGAATGCCGGGCCAACCCGCTCCGACACGTACAGCGCATTGCCGCGTTGGTCGACCGCCGCCGCGACGAACGGTGCGACTGCTGCCCCCTCGCGCTCGGCGAACAGCGTGAGGTACGCCTGGTGTTCGACCTGGCGCCGGCGGTTGACGGAGACGTTCTGGCCGCCCGATCGGTAGAAGACGAGCCGCCAGAGTTTGACGAAGAACTGGCTGTCCCACGAATCGCGACCGTGAACCTGCACGTCGACCTCGCGACCGTCGGGTGTACGCCCTCGCGCGACGGTTGCTCCGTTGCGGACCTCGACGGAGGTCGGAGTGGCATCGACCCCGATCGATCGCAGCGATGCTCCGAGATCAGCGACCGACGGTGTTGCGTCGGGCGAGCCCAACCCGAGGTGGACGACGGCGCCCGCCGCCCAGCCGATCGCCACTGCGCAGAGCGCCTCGCTGGGAGTTGCCACGTCGAGCAACATCGCCGACAGCCAGGCAACGCCGATGAGCCAGCGACCGAACTTGCGCAGCGGGCCGACGAAATACGGGTTGGCCACGGTGATCGCGGCTGCCCCGGCGGCCAGCGCCAGCGATGGGAATGACCCGTCGCCGCCAGCAGGGCCGAGGCCGTCGAACACGCGGGGTGCCGAATCCTCGACGGCCCGACCCACCAGTACCACGCCGGCCACCGTGAGGACCAGCGACACCGTCCAGTCGCGCAGCAGCCTCCAGCGACGTCGCGCCGTCGCCAACACCACAATGACAACGACCCACACTTGGACGAAGTCGAACGCTGGGCCCCAGACGACGTCGAGCAGTGAGGGCAGTGATGCCAGCCAGCCGGCAAACGCCGTTTCGAAGTCTCCGGGATCGTTGACCTGAGCAGCGGAGACGACGATGAGGACGAGCGACAGCGTCAGCAGGACGACATCGGTCGGCCGCCGGAATCGAGTCGATGTCGAGGGTACGGCGAACGCGCGAGCGCTGAGTCCGTGAGCGCTGACACCGGACACGCGAACCCCGTGGCGAGGCGCCTTCCCACCAGACAGTTGTCTCTCGTCGATGTCGATCGGACGAACCTACATGCCTGCACAACGTCGGCATCGCCCCAATCGGGTGACTCGACGACCAGGCCAAGGTCGGCGCAACGGTGGCGAGTCCGCAGCCTCTGGGTGCGCGCGCTTGGACGTCGACGAGATCGGCGAGCGTTTCGGCGCCCGAGTAGCGTCCGGGGCCGTGACCAGAGCGGCCTCCGAGAAGCGCACTCCAGGAGATCGTCGCAACGGCGTCTCGATGGCGACGCGCCTCGCAGCAGCGGTGCTGGCCGTGAGCCTGTTGGCCCTCACCGTCGCAACGGTTGTCGGCATCACCTCCGGCTTCGGCCTCGGCCGCAAGATCTACGAGGACCGGTTGACGTCACTCGATGCATCCGCAGCATTCGACATCGGCGCCGAGTTGGCGGGCACACGCTCGGCTGCCCGAGCACTTGCGGCGAGCCCTCAGGCCGCCGACGCCATCGATCGGTTCGGCGCCGCACTGTCGGAGTTGGTCAGCTCGTTCGACGATGTCCGCCAGAGCTCGGCCGTCGCGCCGGATCCGGCTGCCGTCGAGCTACAGCGGCTCTACCCCGCCGGCGATGGGGATGCCGACGACGCCGGCGACGCAAGCGCCTGGACCAGCGTCCACCGCGAACTCAATCCGGCCTACCGCCGGGTGGTCGACGAGCTCGGGCTGGTCGACCTGTACCTGATCGACGCGGAAACCGCACGAATCGTGTACTCGGTCGCCAAGCAACCCGACATCGGAACGAGCCTGGTCATCGGTCCCTTCAGCGGTTCCGTGCTGGCCAACACGGTCGCCCGGGTGATCGCCGAGCCGGTCGGCGGCACGGTGCTGAGCGACCTGAGCTTCTACGACGCACTCCCGGATCGCGTGATCGGCGTGGCTGCGAGTCCGGTGTTCGACGGCTCGAGGTTGGCAGGTGTCCTCGCCGTGACCTACGACGCAGCGGACCTCACCGACATTGTCACGGTCGGCGAGTCGTGGGACGATGCGGGATTCCCGGACACCGCCGATCTCTATCTGGTCGGAGCCGACGGAACGTTGCGCAGCGACCCCAGGGCCTTCCTGGAGACTCCGTCGGCCTTCCTCGACGCCTCCCTGGCCGCCGGCTCCATCTCCCGCGCCGATCGATCGACGATCGAGAGTGCCGGCACGACAGTGCTCACCCAACCAGCCGTGGGCGCCACGGTGCTCGCCGGCGCAGCCGACAACGCAGACGTGTCGGCGCGCACGTCGATGACCGGCACCGAGGTGTTCAGCACGATCACTCCGATCGCTGTGGACGGCCTCGACTGGTCGGTGGTCGCCGAGGTCGAACGTTCCACAACCGAGGTGCGCCTCGACGACTTTCGCAACGTGTTGGTGGTGGGCACGGCGTTGTTCGTCGTGCTCATCTCCTTCTTCGCCGTGTACTGGGCGAGCCAGCTCATGCGTCCCGTCCGCACCATCAGCGAACGACTCGGTTCCGCCGGACCCGCTTCCGGCCCGTTGGTGATCCCGGAGCGCAGCCCAGTCGAGCTCCACCACCTCGCCACCAGCTTCGAGTCGATGTCGGACACACTCGACCGTGAGCACCGCGAGCTGGCCGAGGCTCGCGAGCAGCGACTGGCGCTGCTGCGCAAGATGCTGCCGAAGGAAGTCGCCGATCGGGTGGGCCGCGGCGACCTCGAAGCGCTCGACGAAGTGCCGCAGGCGTCGGTGGTCGTGCTCGTCGTCCTCGGACTCGGTGAACTGGTGAGGGTCGGGACCCAGGAATCGAACCGGGAACTCGTCGACCGGCTCCACGCGGAACTCGACGGCCTCGCCGAGCAGCACGGCCTCGACCGGATCAAGGTCGTCGGTGACGCGTACTTCGCCGCTTGCGGGCACGATCGACCGCTCATGGACCATGCGCCACGGGTGATCGCCTTTGCCACCGACGCCCGCGACGCGGTTCGCAGCCTGGGCGCGGAGACGTCCGCGGGATTGGACGTCACCGTCGGTGTCCACACCGGCCCGGTCACGGTGGGGTTGGTCGGCGGCCCACGGCTCGTCTACGACGTCTGGGGGGAAACCGTGACGGTGGCGCACCATCTCGCCCGACGCGCCCGACGTGGCGACGTGCTGTTGTCCGAGGCAACACATCGAATGTTGCCCGCCGAGATTCCGACCGAGCCCGCCGGCGACATCGACGACACCCCGTTGTGGACCGTGCCGATGACGACGATGGGAAGCCTCCGATGAACGACAGCAGCCTGATCTGGGCGATCGGCGTGATTGCGTTGGTGCCGCTCGCCGTCATTGCGGCAGCCGAGCTCGACGAACGCCTCCGCCAGCGGGAATCCCCGCTCCGGGCAGCGCTGACGATCGTGCGCACGTGGGGTCTCCCACTCTTCGCGCTCTGGTCCATTCTCGTCCCGGTCCTCGACCTCGACCGGGACCAGTTCCTCGTTCGCGTGACCGGATCTGCGCTGATCGTCGTGGTCACCTTCGCTGCACTCAGCGTGCTCCGGGTCGTCGTGGGCCGTCTCGCCGGCAGGCCACGCAGCGACGGCCGCGGCCCTACCCCCCAGCTCCTTCTCGCTGTGCCGAAGATCGCTGTGCTCCTGGTCGGCACATGGCTGTTGCTCGACGGGGTCTGGGGCGTCGATCTCTCGGACGCTCTCACGGCGCTCGGTGTCACGTCCCTGATCGTGTCGTTCGCACTGCAGGACACGTTGAGCGGACTGGCGTCGGGCTTCCTCCTCGTGAGTGACCGCCCGTTCGAACCGGGTGACTGGATCGAGGCCAATGACACCGAGGGACTGGTGATCGACCTCAACTGGCGAACGACGAGGATCCGCACCCGCAACGGCGACACGGTCACGGTGCCGAATGGTCAGCTGGCAAATGCGAGCATCGTCAATTACACCTCGCCCGACCCACTCCACCGCGTGGTCGTCACGCTCCAGGTCGCATTCTCGAACCCGCCCACCCTCGCCAAGCAGATGCTGCTCGACGCTGCGCGAGGCACCGCCGGCGTTCTCGCCGACCCGCCACCCCAAGTGCGCGTCGTCGTCATCGATGATCCACTGATGACCTACGACGTCCAGATGTGGGTCGACGACTTCGCCATCGTTCCTCGAGTCAAGAGCGACTTCGGGTCGCTCGTCTGGTACCAGTCACATCGACACGGTGTCCCGCTCCCGAGCCCTGCGCAGGACCTGTATCTGCACGACGCCGCAGCCGTTGCCGAGGCCTCGGAGCCGAAACCCGCCGACATCAGACGAGGTCTCCAGCAATCTCCCCTCCTGTCGCATCTGGAGGACACCGACATCGACCGTCTCACTGCGGCCGCCCACCCGGCGCGCTTCGCGGCCGGGGAGCTGATGCTCGATGCGACGTCGTCACGCGGCGACGTGATGATCGTCGTCGAGGGGCGAGCGTTGCTGGTGCTGATCGAGCCGGACCAAGACGAGATGGTCGTCGGCGACGTGGCCGCCGGCGAATCGATCGGGATGCTCGATGCGCTGCTTGCCGAGGGTCGTCTCCTCGCCGTACGTGCCGTCACCGACTGCGAGGTGCTCGTGCTCGACGCTGGCGCTGTTGGCGAGATCGCGAGCCGCAACACAGCACTTGCGGCGGCCTTCAATCGAACGACGGCGATTCGGTCCCGCCGGATCGCACGGCTCGTCGCCGCCCGGACCTCCGACGACCGCAGCTCCGCTCGAACGACGACAGGATCAGCGTGAGCGTCACGCTGGACGACATCGAGCGTCGATCGGCTTCGCTCCCGTTCTGGCGTCGACCCCGCAGGCTCCGCCGTCAGATCGCACGCACGCTCGTGTTGACTGCACTCGCCGCCATTGCGCTCTTCGGTGCACTCAACTATCTCGCTGCGGATCAACTCCTGCGCACCGGCACGCAGGAGCAGTTGGCAAGCGTTGCGCAAGCTCGTGTGCGCAGCATCGAACTCGGCACCGACCGGCTCCTCAGCAGGGTGTCCACCGCTTCCGCCGACCTCGCCGTCGCCCAGGCGATGCAGGACTTCGAGACGGCGTTCGTGGCGCTCCGCAACGACACCCTGCCACCCGCTGAAGCGGCAACGCTCGACGACTTCTACGAACGCAACGTCGTGCAGCCGATCAACGAGGCGGATCTCGCCGAGATCACCCTCTCCGATGTGGTGCCGTCGAGCGCTGGCGGCCAGTTCGTGCAATACCACTACACGGTCGCGGACGCCCCGACCGGTGACGACACGTCGTACGCCGACGCCGTTGCCGATCACGAAGAATTCCTGATCGAGCTGTCGACCACGATCGCCGGTGGTGACGTGCTGCTGATCTCGAGCGACACCGGCGAGATCGTGTACTCGGTGGACAAGCGAATCGACCTCGGCGCCAGTCTCGTCGACGGTCCGTATGCGAACTCCTCCCTCGCCGAGTTGGTCGTCGAAGACCTCCCGCAGGTGCGCGCCGGCGATGCGTTGTTGTCCGACTTCCGGATCTACATCCCGACCGGCGGACGGCCGGTCCTCTTCGCCGCATCGGCGATTCGCAGCGGCAACGAGATCGTCGGCATCCTCGCCGTGGAGATCCCGCTCACCGCCCTGGATCGCATCACGACGGCCGATGGCAACTGGGATGCGTTGGGGCTGGGCGATGGCGAGAGCTACGTCGTGACGTCCGACCGCGTACTCCAGAGCACGAGCCGGGCCTGGCTCGACGACCCAGAGTCGTACCTCGACCAGGTCGAGGACCCCGAGCAGCGACGGCTCATCGAGGTGTTCGGCTCACCGGTGGGCGTACAGACCGTGGACACCGAGCCGGTGACCCAGGGATTCGAGGGTCAACCATTCGAAGGCCCATCGACGAACTACCTCGGTCGCCAGGTGTACAGCTCGTCGGCTTCCATCGACGTCCCGGGTGTCGAGTGGGTGGTCGTCACCGACGTTCCCCTCGGTGATGCGAGGCGGTCCGTCAACGAGTACCTCGTGCGCATGGCGATCGTGGCGGCGATCATGCTGCCGGTGACCGCCCTCGCCGGGGTCTGGATCGCCAGGCGGTTGACCAAGCCCATCCGCCCGGCCGTGGATGCAGCCCGATCCGTCGCCGACGGCGAACGCCACCTCGATGTCCCCTCGGGACGCAACGACGAGTTCGGCGACCTGGCACGACGTCTCGCGCTGATGGCGTCGACGCTCGAGCGACAGGAGATGGCGCTGGCCGAGGAGTACGAACGCAAACGCCAGATGCTCCTCGCAGTCCTGCCCCCGCACCTGGTCGAGCCGGGAGGAGACGTGTCGGGCACCGGAGACCGGGCCGACCTCTCGACCGTCGTCGCCGTCGCCGTCGACACCGAGCGGAGCGAGTTCGACACCCAGGAGGACCTCGCCGAGATGCTGGGGAGCGCCGCCCGGCTGGCGGAGCGTCTCGCCCACGAGCACGGGGTCGAACGTATCCGGGTGGCCGCCGACCGCTATCTCTTCCTCGCCGGCGTCAGCGCTGGTCACGACCACGAGAGCCACCACGACGGAGCGGATGCCGCGCTGGCCTTCGTGACGGCCCTCACCGCGGGTGTCCAGGAGTTGCGCGAGGCGAACCCGCTGGCGATCGCGATGCACACCGGTGTGTCGACCGGGCCGGTCGCCACCGGCGTCCTCGAGCTCGGCAGCCTCACGTTCGGGGCCTGGGGCGAACCGGTGCGGCGCGCCCTCGCCATCAGTGCACTCTCCGCTCCCGACGAGATCCTGGTCGATGCGACCACGGTGGAGGCTGCAACCCGAGACTGGACGTTCCTCCCCGCCGACGTCATCGACCTCGCCGACGAACCGATGGCCGTGTCCACACTCGTCCCCAGCCCCGAGCCCATCGCCACACCGGGCTGACGGCGGCCAGGCGGGTGAGGCCTGGTGACAGTGTTTCGACTGCCGGGCCAGCACCCCACCCCTACCCTCACCACCCCCACCGTTCGCGTGACACTCCGGATGGCCCGCCCCATCCGTTCTGCAACATGAACGGGGCCATCCGGGCCAGGCGCTCCTCGCCCACGCCCCCCCCGATATTGGCGACCTCCACGGTTCGATTCCCGGGCGCGAAGCGCTTGTTGTCTTCTCGAACCGGAATGAAAGGAGTCGGGCGAGTTTGCCCGGACGTCGCCGGGGGTAAGAGCAAGACCGTGGCCAAAGCCGACCTTGTCGTCGCGATCGACACCGCCAACCACAGTGCCTCTGCATCGGCCGCGCACCGGTGGTGACGCAACGATTCGAGTTCGACTTCAGTCGAGATGTCCAGCCCTGGAACCGACTCTTCGCAGTCAATTCCCGATCGGCTTACCTACTGGTCGACGACGGCGATCTCATCGCCCACTTCGGACCCTGGACGCTGACGACCACCCTCGACAACATCGTCGACGCAACGATCACCGGCCCATACCGTCTGTGGCGTGTGGCCGGCCCAGCGAGGCTGTCACTCGCCGATCGCGGGTTGACCTTCGCCACGACCACCCGCACGGGACTGTGCCTCACGTTCCGATCACCGGTCCCAGGCATTGACCCATTGGGCATCCTCCGCCACCCCAATCTCACCGTCACCGTGAAAGACCCAAGGGCATTGG
>JBGTCW010000040.1:0-1791 GCA_041748635.1 Ilumatobacteraceae bacterium
ACGTCGTCGGTCGGCATCAGTTCGCGGGCCGGGAAGATGCGGACCTCGTCGAGGTCGTCGGTCGAGCGCTGGTCGTTCACACCGAACCGCGTCAGTCGGTCGACCTCATCGCCCCAGAGATCGATGCGGATCGGCGCGTCCGCGGTGGACGGGAACACGTCGACGATCGCGCCGCGCCGCGCGAACTCACCGCGATGTTCGACGAGTTCCTCGCGGCGGTAGCCGAACTCGACAAGGCGACGTCCGAGGGCGTCGGGATCGATCTCGGCGCCGGGTCGAACCACGATCGGCTCGGTCGTCGTGGCGCCGGGTCCGAGTTTCTGGAGCAGTGCACGAACACCGGCGACGATCACCGCCGGGCAGCGGTCGGGATCGCGAAGGCGCCACAGGACGTCGAGGCGCTGGCCCATCGTCTCGACGCTCGGGCTGACTCGCTCGAACGGCAGCGTCTCCCAGCCGGGGAAGTGCACGACGTCGCCCGGCGGGAGGAACTGTGCGAGGTCGTCGGCCAGTTGGCCGGCCATGGTGCCCGTCGGACAACTGACCACGAGCGGTCGTCGTGACGACAACGTCGCCAGCGCAGCGATCGAGATCGGCCGCGCCACCTCCACCACGGCAAGTCGAGCGGTCGGGTCGCCCAGCGCCCGCGTCAACCCAGGCTCGTCGCGCAACAACGCCGGCAACTCCCCGAGCGGTGCGCTCACGACGCCCCCGCTCACGCCAGCCCCAAACCGAAAAATGCGCACCCCCAGGTCAGGGGCGGCTCGATCCGCGCACATTTCGGATCGCGAGTGGATCGCGATCGGAGTTCGGTGACGTCGGCGGTCATTGCTTGCCGTTGTAGCGCTGCATCGCTGCGTCCACACCCTGAGCGATGATCAGCTCGACCGCGTCGGCGGCGTTCGCGATCTCGATGTCGAGCAGTTCGCGTTCGCGCCGGGGAACTCTCGACAGGACATGGCCCTTGCCGACGTCTTTGTGATCGGGCTTGCCGACGCCGATGCGTACGCGTAGGTAGTCCTGCGTGCTCAGATGCTGGGTGATCGAGCGGAGCCCGTTGTGTCCAGCGAGACCGCCGCCGGCCTTGATCTTGAGCTCGCCGGGCGGCAGGTCGAGTTCATCCTGCACGACGATGATCCGCTCGGGGGTTTCGATGCGGAAGCGCCGCACGAGGGCGCCGACCGCTCGGCCGGATTCGTTCATGAACGTGATCGGGAACGCCAGCACGACGCGTTCGTCGCCGTCTGGGCCGGGAAAGCGGCTCTCGGCCACGAGGGCGTTGTCGCGCCCGCCCTTCAACGACACGCTGCGTCGCTCGGCGAGGAGCCGGACCGCTTCCTCACCGACGTTGTGGCGTGTCCGTGCGTACTTCTCGCCCGGGTTGCCGAGGCCTACGACCAGCCAGTCGGAGGGCTCGCCCTTACCGATGCGCCCGAACAGCCCCATTCAGCGTTCCCCTATCCGAAAAATGCGCACGCTTGGCTCACGGGCGGCTTGATCTGCGCACATTTCGGAACGAGACGTCCTGAACAGCGGATTCCGTGGACAGCGACCGGTCATCGGGCCGGTGCCGAACTCGTCACTCGCCGTCGGACTCGTCAGCAGCGTCGGTGCTCTCGCCGGCCTCGCCAGCCTCGCCGTCTTCGCTTTCGCCGGCAGCTTCGATGGCGGCGGCGTCTTCTTCGTCCTCGACCGTGGTGCGCATGATCAACACCGTGACCACGGGCGCCTCGGGATCACCTTCGGCGGTGACGCCTGCGGGCAGCTCGAGGTCCTCGATGCGGATCACCG
>JBGTCW010000041.1:0-4248 GCA_041748635.1 Ilumatobacteraceae bacterium
GACCTGTACGCCGTAGCGGAAGCGGAGCGCCTTGTCGTCGGTGACGCCGTAGCGCTCGCGACCGATCTGCTCCCACATGTCGGTCATCGCTCGGAGCTTGCAGACCTCCTCGACGAAGCGGATGCCGGCGTTGACGAAGACCGAGATCGATCCGAAGACCTGCGTGAACTGCTCGGGCGACACCTGCCCCGAGTCGCGAACTGCGTCGAGCACACCGATCGCCGTCGCCATGGAATAGGCGATCTCCTGTTCCGGCGTCGCGCCGGCCTCCTGCAAGTGATACGAGCACACGTTCATCGGGTTCCACAGCGGTGCGTGCTGCGCGCACCATGCGACCATGTCGACGATCAACCGGCGTGACGGTGCTGGCGGGAAGATGTAGGTGCCCCGTGACAGGTATTCCTTCACGATGTCGTTCTGCGTCGTGCCACGCAGCTGCGACGCATCGACGCCCTGCTCCTCGGCGTTGGCCACGTACAACGCCAGCAGCCAGGCAGCGGTGGCGTTGATGGTCATCGAGGTGTTCATCTGGTCGGGCGGGATCTCGAGGAGCAGCGAGCGCATGTGGCCGAGATGCGCAACCGGGACGCCGACCTTGCCGACCTCGCCCTTCGACATCTGCGAGTCGGGGTCGTAACCGGTCTGCGTCGGGAGATCGAAGGCGATCGACAGCCCCGTCTGACCCTTGGCCAGATTCATGCGGTACAGCTCGTTCGAGGCTTCGGCACTCGAATGACCCGAGTACGTCCGCATCATCCACGGCCGGTCCTTCGGGCGAGTGGGTGTCGCAGACGCGGCCCCGGCGGTGGTGGAACTCATGTGCAGAGTGTGCTCGCTCGGCCAAGAACTCCTCAAGTCTGCCCGGATCGGGCCCGAAGAAACTGTTGTCCTTCGGGACGACAACCGGTGCGGATCCGCCTCCTCCCCCGGAGGAAGGTCCGCTCCGAAGAGGTTTCCCCTGGCGGGAACCCCGCCGGCCGAATGGCGGATTCGGCCGGCGAAGCTCTCGGGGCGGGTGGTGGCGGACCACCCGCTCCGTGATGCTCCTTCGTTCACGAGATGGCGGCTCGCAGCCGATCGAGGTAGTCCACGCGGGGTATGGCGACCGCCCCGAGCGTCGCCAGATGGTCGGTGCGCCACTGGACGTCGAGCAGTTCCGCTTCGGTGTCGCGCAGCCATTCGACGAGCGCGACGAGCGCAGTCTTCGAGGCATCCGTCGCCGTGTGGAACATCGCTTCGCCTGCGAAGAACCTCCCGATGCGCAATCCGTAGAGCCCGCCGACCAACACGTCGTCCAGGTACACCTCCACCGAATGGCCCCAGCCGAGATCGAACAGGGTGGTGTACGCGTCGACGATGGGTTCGGTGATCCATCGACCGAGTCGCCTCGGATCGCCACACGCACGGATGACGTCGGTGAACTGCGTGTCCATCCTGACGTCGAAGTGGCGCATGCTGCGACGGAGCGAACGGCTGACGTGGAGGCCGTCGAGGGGGATGACGCCGCGCGGGTCGGGTGAGAACCAGGCCATCTTGCTGCGGCGACGACGTGGATCGACCGGCATCGGGAACAGTCCGGCGCGGTACGCGGCCAGCAACGTGCCCGGCTCCAGGTCGGCTCCGACGGCGATGAGATCCTCGCCGGCTGCGACCGCGAGCGCGTCGGGCATCACGAACTGCGACGGCGGCGGCTCGATCGGCGATCTGCTCACGTCCGCCAGTGTCGCAGCGTGGGACCGGTCGCGCCGGTGCCCGGCACCGAGCAACCAACGATGCGTCAGTAGGAGCGGAAGCCCTGCTTGGTCTTGCGGCCGAGGTGGCCCGCGGCGACCATCCGTCGCAAGACCGGGGCGGCGGCGAAATTCGGATCGCGGAACTCGTCGTGGAGGGCGTCGAGAATGGCCAGCGACGTGTCGAGTCCGACGAGGTCGAGCAGCGCGAACGGGCCCATCGGGAAGTTGCAACCGCCCATCATGGCGGTGTCGATGTCGTCCATCGACGCGGTGCCGTTCTCCCACATCCGGATCGCATTGTTCAGGTACGGAAACAGCAGCGCGTTGACGATGAAGCCGGCCCGGTCCGCGACCTGCACGGCATCCTTGCCGCACGCAGTGACGAACTCGAGCGCCGTCGTGATCGTGTCGTCCGACGCGGTCAGCGGCTTGATGACCTCGACGAGCTTCATCATCGGCGCCGGGTTGAAGAAGTGGATGCCGCACACCTTGTCGGGACGTTGGGTGGTCATCGCCAGCTCGACGACCGCCAGGGTGGAGGTGTTCGTCGCAATGATCGCGTCGGGTCGCACGATGCGATCGAGGTGCTCGAACAGCTCACGCTTGGCGGCCATGTCCTCGACGATGCTCTCGATGACGAGGTCGCACGTTTGCAGCGCTTCGAGGTCGTCGGTGACCGAGATCCGACCGAGGATTTCCTGTCGCTCGCCGTCGGTCAGTCGCTCCCGTGCCACCTGCTTGGTGAGACCGTTGTCGATGCCCGCCATCACGGCGTCGGCGCCGGCCTGGGTGCGCGAACGCACGACGACATCGAAGCCAGCGCGAGCTGCGACCTCGGCGAGTCCGGAGCCCATGATGCCCGATCCGACGATGCCGACGGTCTTGATCGTTGCCATGCGCGCACGATAGCTACCGGTCGGTAACCCGGCCAAAGTGACCGGCGATGACCCGCTGCGATGAGCGAGACCGTCCGTTTCCGATGGCTTCGCTCATCGCGGCACTCAATCTTGGGTTGTGATGAGCCAGACCGTTCGTTTCCGATGGCTTCGCTCATCGCTGCGCTCGATCTCGGGTGCGCGGCGGGGTGTGCTCGCTAGCGCTGCACGATGCGGATCGACTGGATCTCGATCGGCTCGATCGGCTCACCCGATGGAGTGCCCTCTGCCGCCATCGCCTCGACGGTCGAGTCGAACCCGTCGACGACCTGACCGAAGAGCGCGTACTCGGGCGGCAGCGATGCGCCGTCCGCTCCTGTGACGATGAAGAACTGGCTGCCGGCCGAGTCGGGATTCGGCGTCTTGGCCATCGCGATCGAGCCGATCTGGTATTGCCCAGGCGCCGGCGGTTCGTCAACGATCGTGTAGCCAGGGCCACCCGTACCTGTGGCGGTCGGGTCGCCGCACTGCACCACGAAGTTCGGGATGATGCGATGGCAGACGGTGTCGTCGAAGTACCGGTTCCGGGCGAGGAACACGAAGTTGTTGGCCGCGACCGGTGCCGACTCGGGGTCGAGCGCAATCGTGAACTCGCCGACGTTCGTCGTGACCACGGCATCGAACGTCGCCCCATCGTCGAGGCACATCGGTGGCGGTGCATCGAACTCGCGGGTCACCGAATCGGCGCCGTCCAGCGGTGGGCAGTCGGCGTCGGGTGCGGGCGCCTGACCGTCGTCGCCAGCCTCGTCGTCGCCCTCAGGAGTGACGTCGGCGTCGCTCGCTGCGACGGTCGCTTCCACGTCCGTGTCCGCCGCGGTTGTCGCCGTCGAATCGCTGTCACTGCCGCATCCGGCGACGAGCACGACTGCGGCGACCAGAACGCCGGCGAGACGGGGGATCCGCACGACGCTCAGCCTTCCGTCGAGTCGGGCACGGTGGCGGGCAACGTGACCGGCGTGACGGGCCCGTCGTCGTCGCCGCTGCTGACAATGTTGCTGGCGATCCAGACGAACAACACGACGGCGATCACGCCCGCCGCGCCGATCGCCACCTTGCGCAACAGTGTGCGACGGGCCGCAGCCTTCACCTCCTGTTGATTCTTCAGTGCCCGGTTGGCCTTCTGGCGTTCACGCTTCTCGGTACCCACAGGAGCGGCAGGCTATCGGTCCGAGTGGTCTCAAGTCAGACGGCTCGGCGGCCGATGTTGCTGGTGGAATGAGTCGGAGAACGGCGGCGGGCGGCACACGAAGCCGCGTAGTGATGCAGGCGACGAGTTGGGTCGGGCGGATCGCGTGCATCGTCGGCTTCGTCGCGTGGTCGCTCTGGCTCGGATGGCGGATCACGTCGTTGCCCGCCAGCGTCGTGAGCGTCGTGGTGTTGGTGCTCGAACTCTGTGCTGTCGCAGCGTCGGTCGTGATCGCCGCGGCGTTGTGGTCCACCCCGCAACCGACACGCACGACCGGCCGGTCGGCGGTGCTCCCCGACGTCTTCGCCGAGGTCCTCCGCCTCGACGAGTTCCGATCGTTGCCGGCACACGGAGCGGACGATTCCGGCGAGGTCGCTCGCGCACGCCGCGGGCT
>JBGTCW010000042.1:0-1548 GCA_041748635.1 Ilumatobacteraceae bacterium
GGTCACACCCAACACGATGCGCTTGCCTTCGAGCATCGATGTCCCCTTCAGGTTCTTCGCGCCGATTCTCGACGTGACCGGGTCGACGTCGACCCGACCGACGGTCAGTCGCTCGCAGCCTCGGCGTCGACCTGCTCGTCGGCGTCGACCTCGTCACCCTCGGCGACGATCGCCGGAGCTTCGGCCCAGATGATCTTCTCTTGGGCGATCTCTTCGAATCCGATCGACAGTGGTTTGCGGGCCACCGAGGACACCTGCGGCGGAATCATGTGGCCGAGACCCTCACCGAGCTGGTTGAAGTACGAATTGATGTTGCGGGCACGACGTGCCGCCAGCGTGACCAGCGTGAACTTGGAGTCGACCTTGTCGAGCAGCTGCTCGATCGGAGGATTGATCATCGTGTCGTGGTCGAGCGCCATAGTCCACCCACCCTACCGGGCGCGAGCCGATTCGATGATCTGCAGCATCTCGTCGATGGTGTCGTCGAGGTCGTCGTTGACCACGATGTGATCGGCGAGCGCTCGACCGATCGGTTCCTCGACTTCGGCCTTCTTGAGCCGGGCCAGGACCTTGTCGCCGGGGTCCCCGCGCCCGCGCAGCCGGCGCTCTTGTTCCTCGCGCGACGGCGGCACCACGAACAACAACATCGCATCGGGGAACAGCTGCTTGACCTGCTGGGCTCCGTCGACCTCGATCTCGAGCACGACGTCCTGGTCACCCACCGGCTCGGGCCGGGGACTGCCGTAGTAGTTGCCGAGGAACTCGGTCCACTCGAGGAACCCGCCATCGGCGATGTGCTGCTCGAACGCGGCGGTGTCGGTGAAGACGTAGGCGTCGGCGGCCTCGGACGGTCGGCGTTCGCGTGTGGTCCACGACCGGCTGAGCCAGAGTCGCTCGTCTCGCCGGACGAGCGCGTCGACGATGGTGCCCTTGCCGACCCCACCGGGGCCCGAGACGACGATGATCAACGAACCGGCCCGGTCAGCCGAGGAGTTCGAGCAGCTTCGTCTTCTGCTGGCCGCCGAGGCCCTGCACGCGACGGTTGTCCGCAATCTCGATGTCGGCCATGATTCGGCGAGCCTTCACCTTGCCAACGCCCGGGAGTGACTCGAGCAGCGACACGACCTTGAGCTTGCCGACGTTGACGTCGTCGGAGGACAGCGCGTCCTGCAACGACATCGAACCCATCTTGAGACGCGCCTTGATCTCGGCACGGGCAGCTCGGGCTTCGGCGGCTTTCACCAGCGCCGCCGAGCGTTGTTCGGGGGTCAACTGTGGGGGGGTTGCCATGGTGTCAAGCTAGCGCAGCGAGGTCGCTGAGCCGGGTCAATCCGCGTTCGGTCGCCCACCCGATCAGCCCGTCCTGGATGCTCCCTGCAGCGCGGGGGTCGGCGAACGAGGCGGTGCCCACCTGGACCGCCGACGCTCCGGCGAGGAACAGCTCGACCGCGTCCCAGGCCGAAGCGACACCGCCGACACCGACGATCGGGACGTCGGGGAGCGCCGCGTGGACATCGTGAACCGCACGCACTGCCACCGGGTGGATCG
>JBGTCW010000043.1:0-10727 GCA_041748635.1 Ilumatobacteraceae bacterium
GGCGAAGGCAACGACCTCACTGAACGATCCACCCGAAGCGAACTGCGCGTCGTTCTCGGCGATCAATGCGTAGTTGGCGGTGGAGAAGCTCGGTGTGATCTCGACGTCGAGGCACAGTTCGTCGTAGTAGCCGTTGGCGTCCGCCACGATGACCTCGACGATCGACGCTGCAGCGGCGAAGTCGAATCCGGTGAGGAAGGTGATCGGGCCAGCTGCGCGATTGGCCGCGCAGCGTTCGTCGGCAAGAGCCTCGCCGGCGACCACCGGCGGCGTCGCAGGCGCCGTACCGTCAATGGTCGTGAGGTCGCCGGCGGTGCCGTCGTCGCTTGCGCAGGCAGCGAGAACGACGACGCAGGTGAGAACGATCGCAGTCGTCGTGGGCAGACGCATCGAGTGTCCAATTCTGTCGAAGGGTGGGCCTCATGATGTCATGCGGCGTGCTCGATCCTGCAGTCACATCGGGCAGTCAACGCCGTTGCGATGCGTGCCAGTGGAGCATGCTCCGTTCCACGACGGAGACGAGCACGAGGCCGCTGATGCCCAGCAACGCCGCCGAGGTGATCGTGGCCCACAACGTCTCGGCCTGGTTGCTCGCCGCAGCGGTGCGGCCGATGGCGCCCAGTCCCCGGCGCGTGAGGGCGGATCCCTCGCTGAAGTAGGCGGCGGCCAGCCCGAGCCCGAGGGCGAAGCGCAGCGTCGTGAAGATCGAGGGCAGCGAGGCCGGGAACCGAAGCCTCCAGAACACTTCCCACGGTCGGGCATCGACACTGGCGAGAAGTTCACGCGCTGCCGGGTCGGCGGACTTCATCCCTCCGACCACTCCGAAGCTGAAGACCGGGAACGACGTGAGGGCGACCATGAACACGATGGTCGGCGTGCCCCCATCGAGCCACAGTACGACCGAGGTGATGTACGCCACCCAGGGAGTCACGAGGATGAGGATCAACACCGGCTGCGCCGCTTCTTCGACGAATCGCGACGAGGCCATCAGTGCTCCGGCGATGACGGCGAGTGCCATGGCGATCACCAGGCCGAGCAGCATGTGCCGACCGGTCACGAATGCGTTCGACCAGTAGAAGCTCGGCGCCTGAGCGAGTTCACGAGCGATCGTCGATGGGGGGAGCAGCACGAAACGTCGGATGTCGAGGACGCGGACCGCAGCCTCCCAGAGCAGCGTGAATGCAATCATGCCGACCACCGGTGCGAGTACTCGTCGAAGTCCCGGCGTCATCGCTGCATCCCGGCGCTGAGGATCGCACGCAAACGGGTGGTGGTGTGGAAGAACTCCTCGGTGTCCTCGAGCGCAGGCACACGCGGGTGGGGGAGCTCGATCGGAATGTCGTCGGTGACACGACCGGGGCGTTGGGACATCACTGCGACCCGGTCCGACAGGAACGTCGCCTCGGGAATCGAGTGGGTGACGAACACCACCGTCGTTCCGAGTCGCTCGCGCAGGCGCCCCAGGAGGTGGCGCATGTCGGTCCGGGTGATCTCGTCCAACGCGGCGAACGGTTCGTCCATCAGCAGGATGGGTGCGTCGATGGCGAATGCCCGCACGAGACCGACCCGCTGCTGCATGCCGCCGGAGAGCTCGTGCGGGTACGCGTCGCGGAACTCGCCGAGGCCGACGTCGTCGAGGAGGTCGGCGACGGACATCGTCGGCGTGGCCGGTGATGCCCGCCGGTTGATGTCGAGCAGGAGCCGCGCATTGGCTTCGACCGTGCGCCACGGCAGCAGCGCCGGCGACTGCGGCACGAGACCGATCTGCTTGCGCCGCCTCGCCTGCGTCGGCGACATCCCGTTGACCACGATGTCGCCACTGGACGGCTGCTCGAGGCCGGCGATCAATCGGATGAGGGTGGTCTTGCCGCACCCTGACGGACCGAGGAGTGTGACGGTCTCGCCCTCGTCGACGCACAAGTCGATCGGCGCGAGCGCGTCGAGAGCACCGAACGACTTCGACACGTTGCGCACTTCGATGCGAACCGGCACGACGCTCGATCGTAGTTGTGCGATCGGGCTTGCCGTTGTGGACGAGCGGTGGCCCCCGTAGCATTGCCAGGTCCGTTCGGGCTGGATTTCCGGCGCGGGCGTGATGCAGCGGCCACCACTCGGTGATCGCTGCGACCTCACCGACGCGGCCTCACCGCGACGATCACGAAGAAGGCGACACACCATGGCCGACATCTCCGACACCACGCCGAACACCGCGGCGACGATCGAGAAGTACCGCACCCACGAGACCGATACCGGCTCGCCCGAGGTGCAGATCGCACTGCTGACGGAGCGCATCGCGCACCTCACCGAGCACCTGAAGGTCCACAAGAAGGACCACCACAGCCGCCGCGGCCTGCTGATGCTCGTCGGCCGCCGTCGTCGCATGCTCGACTACGTCAAGAAGATCGACGTCGAGCGCTACCGCAAGGTCATCGCCGACCAGGGCCTGCGCCGCTGACGCTGGTTCCCCGAGCCCAGCGCTCTGGGAACCAAGCAGGCGCACCGTTCGGTGCCACACCAGGTAGGATGCCGTTCGGAGTCGGATCGTCTGACTCCGCAACATGAGCGAACCGTTGTCGGTTGCCGGTTGCTGAATCCGAACCCCGCCCGTTGATGGTGCCGGTCGCGTCGGGTTGACCAACTGGGAACCGGCCGATCGCTCCAGAGGCGTACTCCCGAGGGGGAGTGCACACGAAAGGAGCCCTAGTGGCTGACCCCATTACCGTGTCCGGACCCGTATCAGGGACCGACAAGACACTCACCTTCGAAACGGGCAAGTTCGCCCCCCAGTCGATGGGTGCCGTCGTGGCATCGATCGGTGGGACGAAGGTTCTCACTACCGCCAACGCCGCCAAGAGCGTGCGCGATGGCATGGATTTCTTCCCGCTGACCGTCGACGTCGAGGAACGTTCGTACGCAGCCGGCAAGATCCCTGGTTCGTTCTTCCGCCGTGAGGGTCGTCCGTCCGACGACGCCATCCTCACGTGCCGTCTGACCGACCGGCCGCTGCGTCCGTCGTTCCCCGACGGGTTCCGCAACGAGACCCAGGTCGTCACGACCGTGCTCGGCGCCGACCAGCACAACCAGCACGACGTGCTGTCGATCAACGCGGCATCCGCCGCCCTGATGATTTCCGGCATCCCCTTCGAGGGCCCGATCGGTGCTGTGCGCATGGCGTACAGCGTCGACGGTGAGTGGATCGCCCACCCGACCTACGAAGAGGCCGACGCCGGCACCTTCGAGCTGGTCGTGGCCGGCCGCGAGCTCGACAACGGCGACGTCGCCGTGATGATGGTCGAGGCCGGCGGTTCGGAGAACGCGTTCTACTACTACGAGGACGGCGCCAAGAAGGTCACCGAGGACGTCCTCGCGGACGGCCTCGACGCCTGCAAGGTGTGGATCAAGGAGTCGATCGCGCTGCAGCGTCAGCTCGTCGCTTCGGTCATCGCCACCAAGGGCCCGATCGTTCCGATGAAGTGGACCCCGGTCCTCGACTACACGCCGGAGATCTTCGCCGCCGTCGAGAAGGCTGGTGCCGACAAGCTCGCGCCGGTCATCACGATCGCCGACAAGTCGGCGCGCAACGAGGCGACCGACGCCGTCACGGCCGAGATCATCGCCGCGCTCTGTGGCACCAAGGACGAGCCGGGCGAGTTCGCCGGCCAGAACGGCATGGTCAAGGAGGCCGTCCGCTCGCTCAACAAGAAGCTGATGCGAGCCAGGGTCGTCAACGAAGGTGTCCGCATGGACGGTCGCGGCGTCGCCGATCTCCGTCCGGTTTCCGCCGAAGTCGGTGTGCTCTCGAATGCTCACGGCTCCGCGTTGTTCCAGCGCGGCGAGACCCAGGTGATGAGCGTGCTGACCATGGCGATGCCGCGCATGAACCAGATGATCGACTCGCTGTCGCCGAACGACAGCAAGCGGTACCTCCACCACTACAACATGCCGCCGTGGGCGAACGGTGAGACCGGTCGCGTCGGTTCGCCGAAGCGCCGCGAAATCGGTCACGGCGCCCTCGCCGCCCGTGCGGTCCTGCCCGTCATCCCGAACCAGGAAGAGTTTGCGTACACGCTGCGCCTCGTCTCCGAAGTGATGTCGTCGAACGGCTCGACGTCGATGGCATCGGTGTGCGCCTCCAGCCTGTCGCTGATGGACGCCGGCGTGCCCAGCCGTGGTGCCGTGTCTGGTATCGCCATGGGGCTCATCTACGAAGACGGCAAGTACATCACGCTGACCGACATCCTCGGCTCCGAGGACGCGTTCGGCGACATGGACTTCAAGGTCGCCGGCACCGAGGACGCCATCACGGCGCTGCAGCTCGACACGAAGATCGACGGAATCCCTGCCGATGTGTTGACCGCTGCGCTCGCGCAGGCCCGCGTTGCTCGCCTCGAGATCCTCGAGGTCATGAACGAGTGCATCGCTCAGTCGCGTGACGAGGTGGCCGAGTCGGCCCCGAAGATCTCGACCATCTACATCCCGCTCGACAAGGTCGGCGAAGTGATCGGCCCGAAAGGCAAGGTCATCAACACCATCCAGCAGGAGACCGGCGCCGACATCGGCGTCGACGACGATGGTGCCCGCGGCATCGTCACCATCGGCGCGGTCGAGGCATGGCGGATGGAAGAGGCCAAGGCAGCGATCCTCGCGATCGTCGACCCGCCGAAGGCCGAACTCGACAAGGTCTACATGGGCCGTGTCGTCAACATCACCAAGTTCGGTGCGTTCGTCAACATCCTGCCGGGCCGTGACGGTCTGGTGCACATCTCCAAGCTCGGTGGCGGCAAGCGCATCAACGCCGTCGAGGACGTACTGGAACTCGGTCAGGAGATCGAAGTCCGCGTCGAGGAGATCGACGACAAGGGCAAGGTCAGCCTGACCCCCGCCGGCGATCCGCCGCCGGTGAAGGAAGGCGCTGGCTCGTCGTCGAATGGCGGCAGCGATGATCGTCCACCGCGACGTGAGCGGTCCGAGCGGTCCGAGCGGTCCGAGCGGGCACCTCGTGAGGAGTCGGCCCCGGCCGGCGCAGCCACCGATGTCGTCGAGGTCAGCTTCGAAGACAGCTTCGACGCCCAGCTCGCCGACGAACTCGGTGACCTCGGCCCGAAGTCCGAGCGTCCGGCCGCCGATGACGGTGGTCGTCGCGGCGGCGGTGCCCGTCGTCGTCACCGCTGATTACATCAGGGGTCAGACCCGCGATGTAATCGCGGGCGGTGCCTCGAGATCAGCCAGACTGAACACATGAGAATCGGGGTCAGCGGCGCTGCCGGACGAATGGGTCGAACCGTTTGTGCGGCGGTGGCCGCTGATCCCGATCTCGTTTTCGCAGCCGCTGTCGACCCGTTCGCCGCCGGCGAGTGGATCGAAGGTGTCGAGGTGAGCGACAGCGTGGACATCTTTGCCGTAGCATCCTGCGACGTTGTGGTCGACTTCACGGTGGCCGAGGCATCACGCAACGTTCTGCCGTGGCTGGCCGAGCAGGGCATCCACGCCGTGGTCGGCACGACCGGCTTCAGCCCCGGCGACTTCGATCGGTTCGAGTCGTTGTTCGGTGACGTCGATGGACCGAATTGCGTGATCGCTCCCAATTTCGCCATTTCTGCGGTGCTGATGGTGCGTTTCGCTGAGATGGCGGCACCGTTCTTCGACACTGCGGAGATCATCGAGTTGCACCACGACCGCAAGGTCGACGCACCATCGGGCACGGCGGTGACGACCGCCGAGCGCATGGCGGAAGCTCGGGGCCGCGAGTTCGATCCAGACCCCACTACCGAGGAGGTCTACTCGGGCGCTCGCGGCGGCGCTGGGCCCAACGGCATCCGGGTCCACTCGGTTCGCATGCGCGGCATGGTCGCGCACCAAGAGGTGATCCTCGGCGCTCAGGGCCAGACACTGACGATCCGTCAGGACAGCTACGACCGCAACAGCTTCATGCCCGGCGTCATCCTCGCCACCAAGAAGATCCCGGATGTGTCAGGCCTGAGCCGCACCCTCGACCCCTTCCTCGGCTGATTACATCAGGGGTCAGACCCGCGTTGTAACACCCCGCGTTCATGATCGGTGCATGCCCCGACCACTGCGCCCTGACCTCGCCGATGGCTGGTACCACGTGATGAACCGTGGGATCGACCACTGCGATGTCTTCCTCGACGACAGCGATCGAGTCGAATACGGACAGCGACTCGCTGACGCCTACGAGCGATACGGCATCGTCACCCACGCGTACTGCCTGATGGACACCCACTTTCATCATCTCTGGCAGTGTCCCGACGGGGGTCTCTCGGCGGCGATGCAGCGCCTCGGCTCCTTGTACACGCGACACGTCAACGATCGGGTCGGTCGCGACGGAGCGCTGTTTCGTGGACGCTTCCATTCGAGGTTGATCACCGACGAGTCCTACCTGGTCGCTGCCGTGCGCTACATCCACCGCAATGCGTTGGACCTCCCGGCAGTGAACAGCGCCAAGGAGTATCGGTGGTCGAGTCACCGGACCTATCTCGGTCTGCGGTCCAAACCCGAGTGGATGTGCACCTCGACGGTGCTCGACGGCTGGCAACTCGACGCGTTCGATCGGTTCGTCGACGAACCCCTTGGTGCGCCGGCGAAGGCGACTGCAGTCGATGCACGACGATTGATCGAGACGATCGAACTCGTCTTGGCCGAACGTGGTCTCACCGCCGAGCGACGCATCGGCGCCGTCGCTCGACAGATCGCCCTCGTCTATCTCGCCGATGCCGCATCTGTGCCGAACGATGCGTTGATGGCTGCGTTCGGGATCGAGCGGCTCGGAACGCTGCGCACAGCGATCTCCCGGGCTCGGATGCTGATGCGGAGCGATCCCTGCTTCATCGATGTGCAGTCGCGAGCCGTCGGGCTCCTGACCTGCGCTGCGATTACATCGCGGGTCTGACCCCTGTTGTAATCAGAGGGCGGCGAGGGCGGCGTCGTAGTTCGGTTCCTGCGCGATCTCGGCAACGAGTTCGGTGTGCTTGACGGTGCCGTCGGGGCCGATGACGACAACGGCCCGGGCGAGTACGCCCTGCAGCTTGCCGTCGGTGAGGGTGACGCCGTACTGGTCGCCGAAGCCGGAGCGGAACGTCGAGCCGACCTTCACGTTGTCGATGCCCTCGGCGCCGCAGAACCGCCCCATCGCGAACGGCAGGTCCGCGGACACACACAGCACCACTGTGTCGTCCATGCCGGCTGCTCGCTCGTTGAACTGGCGCACGCTGGTGGCGCAGGTCGGCGTGTCGATGCTCGGGAAGATGTTGAGGATCACGTTCTTCCCCGCAAACTCCGATTGGTCGTACTCGCCGAGGTCGGCGCCGACCAGCGAGTAGCCGGGTGCGGCAGCACCGACAGCGGGGAGTTCTCCGGAGGTGTGGACGGGGTTTCCCCCGAGGGTGACTTCAGCCATGGGTGCCGTTCTAGCAATGTGCGGCCCGATCGGCCCAGCCGTGCGGTCCTCGATCGGCCGATTACATCGCGGGTCTGACCCCTGTTGTAATCAGGCGCTGCGGAAGTTGCGCAGGTTGACGAGCACAACGAGGGCGACCGAGATGCCGACGGCCCACCACTGATACCGCTGCAACCATTCGAGGAAGTCGACGAGCTGCGATTCGAACGTGCGTGCCAGCCACCACATCAACGCCAGGCGCCCGGCTATGCCCAGCGACAACAGCGCGACCAGGCGCACCGGGGGCGTGCGATGTACCCCGCTCAGCGCCGCCACGATGTTCGAGCCGGCGAAGAACGGGATGAGCACCCATTCGGCCCGGGAGAACCCTCGATCGAACGTCGCGATCGCCTCGGGCGTGATGCCGAGATACTTGCGGAACCAGCCGATCGCGTCGTTGTGGTACGCCCGCCCGATCATGTGGCACACGGCGAAGGCCGCCCCGATGCGTACGAAGGCGATGAGGACATAGGTGCCGACCGGAACACCTGCAGCCAGCGTCAGGGCGAGATAGCGGTTCCGAGACGACAGGATGAGCAAGCCCTCTGGGTTGGTGTCGACCCAACGTGCCCAGACAGCGCTCGCGATGTTGGTGGCGATCACGAGCACCACGAACGCCGCGAGCGTGAGCGGGGCCCATGACGGTCGGACGTGCGCCGGCTCGGTGGCGTCGAGCGCCGCACTCTCGGTCATGGCCGCCAACGGTACCGTCCACGGTGGATCGACCCTCGGCGTCGTGCGCTACCTTCGCTGCCATGCAGGGCCTGATGCAAGACGTCCCACTCGCCATCCCGCACATCTTCGAGCGCGCCGAGAAGTACCACCCCCACAAGACGATCGTCACGGCGACCGGCGCTGGCCCCCAGCGCATCACCTACGGCGAATGGGCCGCCCGGACCCGCAAGCTCGGCGGCGTACTCGACCAGCTCGGCATCTCCGCCGACGGGCGGGTTGCCACGTTCGCGTGGAACACAGCGCGTCACCTCGAGCTCTACTTCGCGGCCCCCTGCACGGGTCGGGTCCTGCACACCTTGAACATCCGGCTCTTCCCCGAGCAGCTCACCTACATCGTCAACCACGCCGACGACGAGGTGATCTTCGTCGACCGCTCGCTGCTCGGCCTGCTCGCGCCACTGCTGCCGACGTTCGAGAACGTCAAGCACCTCGTGATGATGGACGACGGCAAGGGCGAGATCCCGGCAGACCTGAACGGGCACGAACTCCTCGACTACGAGGAGCTGCTCGCAGCGGCGGCACCGGTCGAGTTCGAGGTCGACGACGAGCACCGCGCCGCGAGCATGTGTTACACGAGTGGCACCACCGGCAACCCGAAGGGTGTCGTCTACACCCACCGTTCGACGTTCCTGCACACGATGGGAGCGATGACCGCCGACAGCCTGGGCGCACGCGAGAGCGATGTGATCCTGCCCGTGGTGCCGATGTTCCACGCCAACGCCTGGGGCCTCGCTCACGCCGCGGTCGCCACCGGGGCGACGCTGGTGATGCCGGGCCCCGACCTGTCCGGCCCTGCCATCGCCAACCTGATCGTGAACGAGAAGGTCACCGTCGCGGCGGGCGTTCCCACCATCTGGATGGCCGTGCTGCCCGAGTTGAAGGGTCGTGACACGTCGTCGCTGCGATCCATCCCGTGTGGCGGCTCAGCGGTGCCCAAGTCGCTGTCCGAGGCGTACCGTGCGCAGACGGGTCTCCCGATCTTCCAAGCGTGGGGGATGACCGAGACGAGCCCGATCGCCGCCGTCTGCCGGCTCGACGCCGACCAGGAGCAGCTGGCCCAGGAAGAACAGGCCGAGCTGCGCACCCAGGTTGGTCGCATCGTGTTCGGCGCCGAGTGCCGAGTCGTCGAGCCGGGCACGACGAACCCGGTGCCGTGGGATGGCGAGAGCAGCGGCGAACTGCAGTGCCGCGGCAACTGGATCGCGTCCGACTACTACGACGACGAACGGTCGCGGGAGAGCTTCACCGACGACGGCTGGCTCAAGACGGGCGACGTCGCCACCGTGAACGAGCGTGGCTTCGTCCGCCTCGTCGACCGCACGAAGGACCTCATCAAGTCTGGAGGCGAGTGGATCAGCTCGGTCGAGCTCGAGAACGAGTTGATGGGGCACCCGAAGATCGCCGAAGCCGCCGTGATCGGCGTCGCCCACGAACGGTGGGGTGAGGCGCCCCTGGCGTGCGTGGTCAAGGCGCCGGATGGTCAGGATCTGACGGAGGACGAGGTCCTCTCATTCCTCGAGGGCAAGATCGCCAAGTGGCAGATGCCCAAGGGCGTCGTGTGGATCGACGAGGTCCCCAAAACCAGCGTCGGCAAGTTCTCGAAGAAGACCCTGCGCGACGAGTACGCCACCGCACTCATGGACTGAGCGGAGTCGACTCGGCGTTGGTTCCGGGTCGGCCGGCGTCGTTGCGGTTCGGGCGGGGACGGGGCCGGGGAGGACCGGTTGCGCTCAGAGTCGGCCGGCGTCGATGACGCGCTGGAGGAACGCTTGCGTGCGCGCCTCCCTCGGTGACTCGAAGATCTGCAACGGCGGTCCTTCCTCGAGGATGCGCCCTTGGTGCAAGAAGCAGACTCGGTCGCTGATCTCGCGGGCGAATGCCATCTCGTGGGTGGCGAACAGCATGGTCATGCCGGCCGCCTTCAAGTTGCGAACCACGTCGAGTACCTCGCCGACCAGCTCGGGATCGAGCGCCGAGGTGATCTCGTCGAGCAAGAGCACCTCCGGGTTCATCGCCAACGACCGGGCGATCGCGACCCGCTGCTGCTGACCGCCCGATAGCTGGTCGGGGTACGCGTCGGCGCGTTCGGTGAGGCCGAGCCGCTCGAGCATCTGAAGGCCGTCTCGTCGTGCCTGCGACTTGTCGGTGCCGAGCACCTTGCGCGGGCCGATGGTGACGTTGTCGATGACGCTCATGTGTGGGAACAGGTTGAAGCTCTGGAACACCATGCCGATGCGCCGTCGGATCGGATCCGGGTCGAGACCGGGTTCGGCGACATCGACACCGTCGAGGAGAACCTGCCCGTCATCGGTCGGCTCGAGCAGGTTGAGGCAGCGCAGCAACGTCGACTTCCCGGAGCCGGAGGCGCCGATCAATGTGATCACGTCGCCCTCGGCCACGTCGAGGTCGATTCCGTCGAGCACGACGGTCGTCCCGAACGACTTGCACACGCCGCGCATCGAGATCTTCATCGCGGGAACCGGTGCGCTCGCGGTGTCGTTCATGCGATCGTGGTCGCTCCGGTACGGGCGCGCTGGCG
>JBGTCW010000044.1:0-1805 GCA_041748635.1 Ilumatobacteraceae bacterium
CTACGGCATGCCGGGCGTGATCGTCGACGGGATGGACGTGGTGGCCGTTCACGAGGCCGCCGTCGAGGCCGCCGCCCGCGCCCGCCGCGGCGAGGGACCGTCGCTGATCGAGGCGAAGACCTACCGCTTCTACAACCACCACGGCGTGCAGAACCTCGGTCTGAAGTACCGCACCGACGACGAGGTCGCCGAGTGGAAGGAGCGCGATCCGATCTTCACCTTCGAAGACCGCCTCATCGACGCCGGCACCGCCACCCGAGCCGACTTCGACGCGATCTGGGAAGAGCTGCGAGCCGACATCGAGACCGCGATCCAGTTCGCCGAGGACAGCCCACTGCCCGATCCCGAGGCCGTACTCGCCGACGTGTACACCCTGATGACGGTGCCCGCATGACCCGCAAGCTCAGCTACGTCCAGGCCTTCAACGAGGCCGTCCGCCAGGAGATGGCCGCCAACGACGACGTGTTCTGCGCCGGCGAGGACATCGGCGCGTTCGGTGGCGTCTTCCAGTCGTACGCCGGACTGCAGGCCGAGTTCGGCAAGCGCCGCGTCGTCGACACCCCGATCAGCGAACAGGCGATCATCGGCCTCGGCGTCGGCTCGGCCGTCACCGGGCTGCGACCGATCGTCGACATCATGTTCATGGACTTCATCTGCGTCGCCTTCGACCAGATCGTGAACCAGGCCGCGAAGTTGAAGTACATGTTCGGCGGTGCGGCCACGATCCCACTGACCATCACGACCGGCGGCGGTGGTGGCCTGTCGGCGGCAGCGCAGCACAGCCAGTCGCTCGAGGCGCTGATCTGCCACATCCCTGGCCTCAAGGTCGTGCATCCGTCGAACCCGTACGACATGAAGGGCCTGATGACGGCCTGCATCCGCGAGAACAACCCGACCATCATGATCAAGCACAAGCGGCTGCTCGGCATGTCGGGCGAGGTTCCCGAGGAGCCGTACGAGATCCCGCTCGGCAAGGCCAACGTGCTCCGCGAAGGCAAGGACGTCACCGTCGTCGGGTGGGGCCGCATGGTCAACGAGGCGCTCACCGCGGCCGAGCAACTCGCCGGCGACGGCATCGACGTCGAGGTGATCGATCCTCGCACCCTGCAGCCGCTCGACACTGCGACCATCATCGAGTCGGTCAAGAAGACCAACCGTGTCGTCGTCGTGCACGAGGCGGTCCGGTTCGGCGGGCTCGGCGCCGAAGTCGCCGCGCAGATCCAGGAGGAAGCCTTCGACTACCTCGACGCGCCGGTCGGACGCATCGCTGCACCGTTCTCGCCCGTGCCGTTCTCGCCGGTCCTCGAAGCGCACTACCTGCCGTCGGTCGACGACATCACCGCCGGCATCCGCGCGGCGCTCTCACGACCCGGAGTCTGAACCGGTGACGCACGCTGACGTGCCGACCGTCGGTGTCATCATCAATCCCCACGCGGGCAAGGACATCCGTCGGCTCGTCTCGGCCGCCGGGCAGACCTCCGACGCCGTCAAGATCGGCATCGTCCGCCGCGTCGTCGTCGGCGCACTCGAGCAGGGAGCGCAGCGAATCCTGCTCAGCTCCGACACCCATCAACTCGGCGAGCGGGCGGTGGTCGGCATCGACGGCCCGATCGAGTTCGTCGAGAGCCCGTTGACCGGATCGCACCTCGACACCGTCGCCGCCGCCCGGTCGATGTGGAAGGAACAAGCCGGAGCGATCGTCGTCCTCGGCGGCGACGGCACCTGCCGCGACGTGGCCACCGGCTGGCCGGACGCCCCGCTGATCGCGCTGTCGACGGGCACCAACAACGTGTTCCCGTCGGCGC
>JBGTCW010000045.1:0-4471 GCA_041748635.1 Ilumatobacteraceae bacterium
CTGCAAGCAGCGTTTCCGCCTCGACAAGCTCGACGATCCGGACATCTGCCCGAACTGCGACGCGAAGCGCAGCTTCACCGAGGCCCGCGAGTTCAACCTGATGTTCAAGACCCAGGCGGGTCCGGTCGAGGGCACCGGCGCCGACGCCTACCTGCGACCCGAGACGGCGCAGGGCATGTTCACCAACTTCGCGCAGGTGCTCCAGACATCGCGCAAGAAGCCGCCGTTCGGCATCGCCCAGGTCGGCAAGAGCTTCCGCAACGAGATCACCCCGCAGAACTGGATCTTCCGCACCCGCGAGTTCGAGCAGATGGAGCTCGAGTTCTTCGTGCCACCGTCGGAGTCGGCCTACTGGTACGAGTACTGGTGCAACGCCCGAATGGAGTGGTACATCGACCACGGGATCCCTGCCGACATGCTGCTCCTGCGACCGCACGACGCCGACGAGCTCTCGCACTACTCCGCGGGCACCTCCGACGTCGAGTTCCGGTTCCCCTGGGGCTTCGACGAGCTCGAAGGCATCGCCCAGCGCACCGACTACGACCTCAAGCAGCACGCCGAGCACTCCGGCGAGCGGCTCGACTACTTCGACCCGCAGACCAACGAGCGCTACGTGCCGTACGTGATCGAGCCGGCAGCTGGCGCCACTCGCACCATGGCTGCGTTCCTGCTCGCGGCGTACGACGAGGACGAGGTCAATGGCGAGAGCCGCACCGTGTTACGCCTGCATCCGCGGCTCGCGCCGTACAAGGTCGCAGTGCTGCCGCTGTCGAAGAAGGACACGCTGACGCCGCTCGCTCACGATGTGCGGGCGTTGCTGGCCGATCGCTACATGGTCGACTACGACGAGACGCAGAACATCGGCAAGCGCTACCGCCGCCAGGACGAGATCGGTACACCGCTTGCGGTCACCGTCGACTTCGATTCCCTCGACGATCGGGCGGTTACGGTGCGCGATCGCGACACGACCGAGCAGATCCGCGTCCCCATCGACGACCTGCTCGCCACGGTCGGCGAACGGTTGGGGTTCTGAGCGACATCAGCCGCTACGGTCGGCAGCCATGAGTCAAGTTGCCATGATTGCCAAGTTCACCTGCATCGACGGAAAACGCGACGACCTCTACGCCGGTCTCGCTCCGATGATGGACCACGTCGGTTCCGAAGACGGCACCCTGCTGTACCAGCTGCTCGAGGACCCGAACGATGCCAACGTTGCGTACATGTACGAGCTGTACACCGACGCCGACGCGCTCCAGGCGCACAGCACGAGCGACGTGATGAAGCAGATCATGAACGCATTCGGTGGGATCCTCGCCGGCCGGCCCGAGCTGACCATGCTCACGCCGGTGCGCGGCAAGGGTCTCTGAAACGACCCGAGGCCGAGGATCCCCCGTGGCGGCGACGTATCTCGACACGATTCTCGCCCGCCACCGGGAGATCGCTGCCGCCGACCAGAGGTCGCTCGACACACTGCTCGACGAGGCGCGATCCATGGCCCCCACACGGGGCTTTCGGTCGGCGCTTGCCGGTCGTGACCGCTTGGGCGTGATCGCCGAGATCAAGCGACGATCGCCGTCCAAGGGCGACCTCAACGCCGGTCTCGATCCCGGAGCGATTGCCGCAACGTACGAGCGTGGGGGAGCGGCATGCCTGTCGGTCCTCACGGACGAGGAACACTTCGGTGGATCCGTCGCCGACCTGCAGGCTGCGCGGGCCGCCTGTTCGCTCCCGGTGTTGCGAAAGGACTTCACCGTCGGCGAGCGTGACGTGCTCGACGCAAGGATCATGGGCGCCGACTGCGTGCTGCTGATCGCTGCTGCCCTCGGTGCTGCACAGCTGGCCGACCTGCACTCACTCGCGGTCGAGGTCGGCCTCGACGTGCTCGTCGAGATCCACGACGAAGCCGAACTCGACCACGCCCTCGACGCGAAGGCAACCCTGATCGGCGTCAACCAGCGCGATCTCGTGACCTTCGAGGTCGACCACGACCGGGCGCTGCGCATGGCCGGTGTCATCCCGGCCAGCGCGATCAAGGTGGCCGAGTCCGGTGTTCGGGGCGCCACCGACGCCCGCTCGCTGCACGCAGCCGGCTACGACGCCGTCCTCGTGGGCGAGACGCTCGTGACGGCCGGTGATCCGGCTGCCGCGATCGCCGACCTGATCGGCTGACCACCGGGCACTCGCTCAGCCGGTGGGTGCGTTGAGCATCTCCCAGCGGGCGATTCCGTCCTCGACGCGCTGATTGAGCGTTTCGAGCACCGTGACGCGGGCCCATTTCTTGTTCTCGGCCGAGACGATGTCCCAGGGCGCCAACTGGTGATCGGTGCGATCGAACATGTCCTCGGCGGCCTCGATGTACTGGTCCCACTTCTCGCGGTTGCGCCAGTCCTCGTCGTTGAGCTTCCACTTGCGCAGCCGATCTTCACTCCGGCTCTCGAACCGACGCAGCTGCTCGTCCTCGCTGATGTGGAGGTAGAACTTGACGAGGATCACGCCCTCGAGCACGAGGCTGCGCTCGAACTCGACGATCTCGTTGTAGGCGCGTGTCCACTGCTCGATCGTGGCGAACTTTTCGATGCGCTCGACCAGCAGTCGTCCGTACCAGCTGCGATCGAACACGCACATGCCGCCCAACCCGGGCACCTTGCTCCAGAATCGCCAGAGGAAGTGATGTCGCTTCTCGCGCTCGTTGGGCTTCGCGTACGCGTAGACGCTGAAGTGGCGCGGGTCGAGGCCCTCCACGATCCGGCGGGTGGCGCCGCCCTTACCGCCTGCGTCGGCCCCCTCGATCACCACCAGCAAGCCCGGCCCGAGAACTCCGTCGCCCAGCTGGCCGCCGAGCGTCAGACGAAGTTCGAGGAATCGTTGCTGCGCAGCAGTGAGTCGCTTGTCGTACTCGTCGCCCCCGAGCTTCGCGGTGAGGTCGATGTCGTCGAGGCGTCCCATGTGAGCACCGACGTTACGCCGTGGTCGACCACCGCAATGAATCTCTCGCGTTCGGTCGATCACCACTACCGTGATCAGCGATGTTCGTGAAGATCTGTGGGATCACCAACGAAGACGACGCATTGCTCTCCGTGGCCATGGGAGCAGACGCCGTCGGCTTCAACTTCGTCCAGGGCTCGTCCCGTCAGATCGCCGCGCAGGTGGCGTACGACATCACCCGTCGACTGCCGCCGGAGATCCTCACGGTCGCCATCTTCCGCGACGAGCATCCGAGTCGTGTCGTCGACGTCGCCAACCGGGCGGGCGTCAAGGCGGTCCAGCTGCACGGACGTGAGTCAGCCGCCGACACCCAGCAGATCGCCAAGACGTTCCGTTGGGTGATCAAGGTGTTCAACGCCCGCGATCCGAACCTCCCGCGAGCGGACGAGTACGGCACCGACATGATCATGATCGACGGGCCCGAGCCCGGTTCGGGAAAGGTGTTCGACTGGTCGCTGGCCGGTGACGCGCCGGACTCGGTGAAGCTCATCCTGGCCGGTGGGCTCACGCCCGAGAACGTAGGCGCGGCGATCACCGAGGTGCAGCCGTGGGGTGTCGACGTGGCCACCGGTGTCGAGAAGTCGCCCGGGAAGAAAGATGCGCTCGCCGTGAAGCGTTTCGTCGAGAACGCACGTGCCCACGCAGCGACGCCGTACATCGGCGACGACGATCTCCCCTACGACTGGGACGTCGAGTGACGACGCTGACGGGGCCTCCCGACGCCACCGGTCGGTTCGGGGAGTTCGGCGGACGGTTCGTGCCCGAGACGCTCGTGCCCGCCTGCCAGGAACTCGAAGCGGCGTTCGGCGAAGCGTGGGTCGATCCCGAGTTCCGCGCCGAACTCACCAGGATCCACACCGAGTATTCGGGGCGTCCGTCGATCCTCACCGAGTGTCACAACCTCGGCGCGCAACTCGGCATCCGACTGATCCTCAAGCGTGAGGACCTCAACCACACCGGCTCGCACAAGATCAACAACGTGATCGGCCAGACGCTGCTCGCCAAGCGGATGGGTAAGGAGCGCATCGTCGCTGACACCGGAGCGGGTCAGCACGGCGTCGCCAGTGCGACCGCTGCGGCGTTGATGGGCCTGGAGTGCACCGTGTTCATGGGTGCGGTCGACGTCGAGCGCCAGGCGTTGAACGTATTCCGGATGAAGCTGCTCGGCGCCGAGGTGCACTCGGTCGAGAGCGGCAGCCGCACGCTCAAGGACGCCGTGAACGAGGCGATGCGGCACTGGGTGGCCAACGTCACCGACACCCATTTCTGCCTGGGCTCGGTCGTCGGACCGCACCCGTATCCCTACATGGTGCGCCAGTTCCAGTCGATCATCGGCGACGAGGCCCACAGCCAGATCACCGAGATGACGGGTTCCGTTCCCGACGTCGTCGTCGCCTGCGTCGGCGGTGGCTCGAACGCGATGGGGATCTTCAGCGGGTTCGTCGACGAGCCCGCGACTCGCCTCGTCGGCGTCGAGCCGGCCGGT
>JBGTCW010000046.1:0-2197 GCA_041748635.1 Ilumatobacteraceae bacterium
AGCGATCTCGACGAGCGGATAGCGCTCAGTCGCGGCCTGGCCGAGCGAGACCAACCCGAGCCCCAGCTCGTAGCGACCGCTCTCGTCGCGCCGCAGGAATCCGTGATGCTCCAATGCGGCCGCAAGCCGATGCACCGTGGCACGCGGGAGCACAGTACGAGCCTGCAGATCAGCGAGGGTGGCTGGCGACTCAGCCACCGCCTGCAGTACGACCACGGCCTTGTCGAGAACGCCGACGCCCGATACGCTGTCCATATCGCAAGAAGTGTATCCCACATAATGGGATACGAAACGGTTCAATCGAGGAGCGATCACATGGGCAAGACATTGCCGGAGAAGGTCTGGGAGCGCCATCTGGTGCATTCGGCGCCGGATGAACCCGACCTGCTGTACATCGACCTCCACCTCGTCCACGAGGTCACCAGCCCCCAGGCATTCGACGGGCTGCGGCTGAGTGGCCGCGGCGTTCGTCGACCCGACCTGACGATCGCGACCGAGGACCACAACGTTCCCACGGAGAACATCGACCAGCCGATCGCCGATCCGATCTCGGCCAAGCAGATCGACACGCTGCGGGCCAACACCGCCGAGTTCGGGATCACGAACTTCCCGATGGGTGATCCAAACCAGGGCATCGTCCACGTGATCGGCCCCGAGCAAGGACGCACGCTGCCGGGCATGACGATCGTGTGCGGCGACTCCCACACCGCCACCCACGGTGCGTTCGGTGCGCTCGCGTTCGGGATCGGTACGAGCGAGGTCGAGCATGTCCTGGCCACCCAGACGCTCCCCCAGCAGCGGCCGAAGTGGATGTCGGTGACGGTCGACGGCGACCTGCAACCGGACGCCACCGCGAAGGACGTGATCCTCGCCATCCTCGGTGAAATCGGCACCGGCGGCGGCATCGGCCACGTGATCGAGTACCGCGGCTCGGCGATCCGAGCTCTGTCGATGGAAGGTCGCATGACCGTCTGCAACATGTCGATCGAAGCCGGCGCGAAGGCGGGCATGATCGCCCCCGACGAGACCACCTTCGACTACCTGAAGGGTCGGGCCAATGCTCCGACCGACGAGGCGTGGGAAGCAGCGGTGGCCGACTGGTCGACGCTGCGCTCGGACGATGACGCCGCCTGGGACAAGGAGGTCGTGCTCGACGCGGCAGCCATCCGCCCGCACGTCACGTGGGGTACCAACCCCGGACAGGTCGCTCCGATCGACTCGGTCGTGCCGTCGCCCGACGACTACGACAACCCGACCACCAAGGAGACCGTCGCCCGGGCGCTCGAGTACATGGGCCTCGAACCTGGCACCCCGCTGCGCGACGTCGCCGTCGACACCGTGTTCATCGGATCGTGCACCAATAGCCGGATCGAGGACCTGCGTGCCGCGGCCGCGGTGATGAAGGGTCGAACGGTCACGGTTCCGCGGGTGATGGTGGTACCCGGCAGTCATGCCGTCAAGGCCCAAGCGATCGCCGAGGGCCTCGATCAGGTGTTCATCGCCGCCGGCGCCGACTGGCGCGAGCCGGGCTGCTCGATGTGTCTCGCGATGAACCCCGACAAGTTGGCGCCGGGCGAGCGAGCTGCGAGCACGAGCAACCGCAACTTCGAGGGTCGCCAGGGACGGGGTGGTCGCACCCACCTCGTCTCCCCCGGTGTCGCTGCGGCCACTGCGGTGAAGGGCACGTTCTGTACGCCTGCCGACCTGGAAGGGGTTGCGCCATGAAGGCCGTCCAGGTGATTACGGGCACCGGCGTGCCGTTGAAGCGATCCGACGTCGACACCGACCAGATCATTCCCGCCGACTGGCTCAAGCGCGTCGAGCGCACCGGCTTCGAGAAGGGCCTGTTCTCCACGTGGCGCGACGACCGGGACTTCGTCTTGAACGACGAGCGCTATGCGCAGGCCACCGTCCTCGTCGCCGGGCCCGCGTTCGGTGTCGGTTCATCGCGTGAGCACGCCGTGTGGGCGATCCAGCAGTACGGCTTCGACGCCGTGATCGCGCCCAGCTTCTCCGACATCTTCCGCAACAACTGCACCAAGAACGGGCTCGTTCCCGTCGTCGTCCCCGAGGCGACCGTCGAGGCGATCTGGGCGGCCATCGAGGCCGATCCCGACACCCAGATCGTGGTCGACATGGAGCAACTCAAGGTCGAGGTGCCGGCGGCCGGCATCGACGAGTCGTTCCCGATGGACCC
>JBGTCW010000047.1:0-1984 GCA_041748635.1 Ilumatobacteraceae bacterium
CTCAGCTGACCTCGCGCCCGTGCCCTTCCCAGTAGGGGGCGCGGAGGTCCTTCTTCAATACCTTGCCGGTGAGGTTCCGCGGGATCTGGTCGATGAAGTCGAACGAGGTGGGCTGTTTGAAGCCGCCGAGGTTGGCGCGGCAGTGTGCGCGGAGTTCGGCCTCGGTGAGGCTCTCGCCGTCTTTGACCTGGATGACGGCCTTGACCGTCTCGCCCCACTTCTCGTCAGGGACGCCGATGACGGCTGCATCGGCCACGGCCGGGAGTTGGAACAGGACATCCTCGATCTCTCGGGGATAGATGTTCTCACCGCCCGAGATGATCATGTCCTTCACCCGGTCCGACACGTACAGAAAGCCCTCGGCATCGAGATACCCGGCATCACCGGTGTGCATCCACCCGTCGGCGAGCGCTTCGGCCGTGGCATCGGGACGGTTGTGATAGCCCTGCATCAACTGGGGACCGCGACCGAGGATCTGACCGACCTCGCCGGCGGCCACGTCGTTGCCGTCGCCATCGACGATGCGTACCTCGGTCGCGAGGACCGGCCGTCCCGCGCTCAACAACAGATGCTCCTCTCCGGCAAGCGCCCGCTCATGGTCCTCGGGGAACAGCGCCGTCATCGCTGCCGTCGTCTCGGTCATCCCGTAAATCTGGAGGAACTTGCAGCCGAACGCCGCCGTCGCGGCCCGCAGCGTCTCGACCGCGATCGGTGATGCGCCGTAGACGATCGCGTCCAACCGTGCGAACTCGAGATCGGCGAGCCCTGGCACCATCACCAACAGCGCTTGGATCATCGCCGGGACGAACGTCACGCTCGTGATCCCGCCTTCGTCGAGGACTCGTGCGACTTCGCTCGGTAGGAAGTCCGACATCAGGTACACCGATCCGCCCTGGGCGATCGTGTTGAGCGCGGTCACTGCGCCGCCCGCGTGATACATCGGCATCACGGTCAGGGTTCGCGGATCATCGACCACGTCCACCATGGTCGAGAGCTGCTGCAAGTGCGCAACGACTGCGCCTTGGCTGATCATCGCACCCTTCGGCAGCCCGGTCGTGCCCGACGTGTACATCTGGTACACCAGATCGTCAGCCGTCGCCCGCCAGGGACGAGACGTGTCTGGTTGCGCGGCGACCGCATCGTCGAAGCTTGCCCAGCCGTCCAGCTCGCCGTCGAGCGTGAAGAAGCTCTGCGGACACGTCAGGTCGGTCCGCACCGTGTCCAGACCGGCCGCCAACTCGGTGTCGGCAAGCACCAACTTGGCCCCGGCATCGTCGAGGATGAAGCGCCACTCAGGCGGCGCCAATCGATAGTTGACCGGCACCGGCACCGCACCACAACGGCTCGCAGCAAAGTAGATCGCGAGATAGTCGAAGCTGTTCTTCGCCAGGACCGCGAATCGTTCGCCTGGTTCGACGTGCTCGGCGAGAAAGTTGGCGATCCTCCGGCTCCGCGCCGACAACTCGGCACGCGACCACGACCGTGCGCCGTCGGTGATGGCCTCTCGATCCGGGTCACGTTGACTCCAGCAGTCGAGATAGTCATGAATCAGCATCAGTCGCCCCCACTGGTCGTGCGTCCGGCGAGCGTAGACCAAGCCAGCGATCCCGGTGAGCGGTGCTGATCGCTCGTGAGGTTCGTCTCGGGTCGCGCTGCAGAATCGGGTCGTCGCAACCACGAGTTGTGAACAGATGCCCACCGGCCGCAGCGCAGGCGCACTCGGTCAGGCCGACGGCGTCGAGCTGCCGCTCGCAACGCGCCACCGACCGTCGCTCGCTCGACGACGGTCGTCGGAGTTATGCAGTGTGCGGCTTGGGTCGAACTCGGTCGGTGGCCCGGCATGGAAACGGGTGAATCTGTGCGGGTGTTATGTGGCGAGTTGGCGGAGCCGTTCGGCGATCGTGTCGACGGTCGGCTGGCCGGCGGCGACGTCGATCACGAGGTCGTAGACGTCGTCGTTGCTGGCTCGTGAGATCTCAATGCC
>JBGTCW010000048.1:0-5439 GCA_041748635.1 Ilumatobacteraceae bacterium
CGGGCGCATGTCGCGGCGCAATGTATCCATGTCGATCTGACGACGAGCCTGCTCGGCCATGACCTCAGTGTATTGGGCGCCGGGTGCTCGTCGATCTTCCTGCGGAGATACCCGAACCCGGGACGGTAGACCGGTCTACGACGTAATGGACACGAGCACACTCCACGGACGACTCCGAGGACGGCAGACCATGTCGCACCACTCACGAGTACGTCCCGGACGGACACCAGATCCTTGCCAAGGTGAGGGTCGCGGGTTCGAATCCCGTCGTCCGTTCCATGAAGACGTGCGGGAAACCCCTGCGGTGCGGGGGTTTCGTCCGTTGTCGGCCCGGCTCGGCGTCAACGCCATGGTCGACGACGTCCCGAGTGGCACAGTTTTTCGAGCGGCATGACGAACGAACTGTGACCTTGAGACTGCGGATATCCGTACCGAGCGGTCACAGCTCCGGACTCTGATGCGACAGGCGAACTCCCGACGAGCATGAGCAGCGTCGAACCGACCGTCGATCCCACCAATGGAGCGGCCGTCGGAAATCCGGCGTCGGTGGCCGTCCTGCGCGACGTACGGTCGTGAGCACTCGCCTCCACAGCGAGCGGTTGAGCGTTCGAGCGTTGCATCCCGTGAGGTGGTGGGGTGGTCCACCTCTGAGGTGGGCCATCGCGTGCACTTTGGTCCGACCTGGGATGTGTCAGTGAACTCGCCAGGAGTCGAGCACGAACTCGGCTTGGCTCCGGCGTGCCACGGCGGAGACTTTGGTCGATCCGCCACGATCATCGGAGGCCGTCACGGTCAGTCGGTGTCGATTGACGTGCACCTTGATGTCGAGCGAGATGATCTTCAAACCACCACCGGCACCTCCGGTCTGCTTGAACTCGAACCGACTGGCGGTGAGACCCCCGACGAAACCTCGCCCAGCCTGCCAGCTCGACAGGTTGGCCATGTCCACGAAGCTACCGGGAACCCAGACCTCACCCAGGAACCGGAAGTTCGGAGTCGGCGGGTTGTTGATGACCGGCGTGCTGCCGGTGGGCGCCCGGGTGCTGACCGGGAGGCCCATGCCGGCCGGGGCAGCGATCACGCTGAAGATCCGGTTCCCGGACAGGTATCCGTAGACGTCGAACGAGTTCAGCTGGTTGGTGAACGTGATCGCTGCGTCCCCGGCGAGCACGAAGACGGCTCCACCGGCGCCGCCATCGTCGATGTCGGTCTGCTGGGCGGCGCGGCACGCGCTGTTCGAATCGGTGGGGCTGATGGTGCCGCCGTTGGGGAGGAAGCCGGCGGAGATGTCACCGCGCAGTTCGAACGAGCCACCTTGGATCAGGTAGACGCCGGATCGGAAGTAGTTCTTCGAGCTGTTGCTGCTGATGATGATCGACGGGTAGATGCCTGGTTCGTACACACGGCATGCTCCCTCGGTGACGGAGCCGGTCACGGTCGGCATGGTGAGCGTCGTCGGCGCCGGCGAGACGGTCTGCCAACTCTGGGTGGTACACGTCGGTCTCAGTGCCCGGGGCGACTGGTTCGGCACCGGTTCCAGGAGCCAGGTGCTCGGTTCTGGTTGATAGGCGGTGCAGTCGGTGCGTTGGACCCGAGCACCGTCGAGGGCGACCACGTTGTTGGAGCTCCCGGTCGCCCCGGCGGCGACGAACACCTCTCCGCCGATGTTGACGACGTCGTTCTGGGGGTTGTACCGCCTCCACGCGGTCTGGGCGCTCGGGAGGCCCAATCCGGTCAGGACCAGTCCGAAGTTCTGGGTCGTGCTGCTCCCCGAGAGCAGCTGGGTCTCGCAGGACGACACGGTCACGGTCGTCCCGTTCGGTCCGCTCGAGCTCTCCGCTGGGCACGTACCGGTGGCTGAAAGCGACTGGAGCGCCCGGCGCATGCCTCCTTCGGCGTCAGCGAGGCGGTGGACGCGGGTGTTCGTGACAGCTGTCGTTCGAAGTGCGGTCGCGGTGTACGTTGCGATCGCTGCGGCGAGCGCACCGAGCACGACGGTCAGGATCAACACGAGAGGGAGGACCGAACCTCGGTCTCGGGACGAACGCTCTCGCATGGTCAGGCTCCCCCGGTGATGTTGATCGACTGGGCCGTGATCGTGCGTCTGCTCGCAGGAGCATTCGGTGTCGCGGCGTAGTTGACGGTGAGGCGCACCCTGCCGTTGACGAACGTCGCGCTGTTGACCTGGAGGTACGAGAACGTGCGGGCCACGTCGATCTGGGACGTCGGCGAATTGGAGTCGCCCTGGCACCGGAACCGTGTGAGCCGAGTGTCGTCGCCGGGGAAGGTCCGGTACGTCACCCGGTCGCGCGAGGTGGTGGTGCCGAACTCTTCTTGCCACGTGAGGTGGAGGATCGGCGTACCGCCGGTGCCGCACGCGTCGGGTCCGGTTCCGGTCGTGCTCACCTGTGCCGACGCGACGTCACCCGGGAGATAGTTGACCAGCTGCTGGAGGCCCCGCGTCTGGTCGATCCGCAGCGATGCCGAGGTCTGGTTGCGCAGGAACACGATCGTGGCGCTCGACAACACACCCATGATGATCCCGACGAGCGCGATCGTGATCAGGAGCTCGGTGAGAGTCAGGCCCCGGTCGCGCTGCGGTGACGTCATGGCTGCACCACTGGCTGCGCCACGGTCAGGGTCGTCGATCCGATGGTGCGGCCGAAGCTGTCCCTGATCTCGACCGTCCTCGTGCCCGCTGCCCACATCGTGCCGGTCGGAGTTCCTGCGATGACTCCGTTGACCGTCGGGCCCGACAGGGTCATGGTGCCGGTGGCGACCGTGGTGCCGGCGCCCGTTGCGGCATGCCAGGTGAGACCGCTGCAGGCGTTGCTGGTCGTGGCGAGCATCGTTGCGCTCGGTGTGGCGTTCAGGGTCACGTTGGTCACGAGCTGGCCGGATGCGTCGAGCTGGACCGTGGACGGGTTGACCGTGACGGCAGTGACACACTCGTCCACCGTGAAGGCGGGAAAGGTTGCGCCGCCGTTCATCGGAGTCCAGCCGGAGAGTTCGTGCTCGAATCGCACGACCGCTGGGCCGGCAGCCCACTTGGAGATCCGGCCGCGGATGATGACCTTTCCGTCACTGACGGGATCAGGGTAGAAGAACGTCCCGTCGAGGAGGGTGAGTCGGGCACGTACCAACCCGCAGTTCCCGGTGAGTTGGACGGAGATCGACACATCGCGATCGAGCGTGAAGTCGGAGATCCTCCCCATCGTCGCCGGGTTGGCCGAGACCGAGGCCACGTCGCACGTGGTGTCACCGATCGTCGGCGTGGGCGAGGTCCCCCCGCCGCTTGCAGCACTGTTCGACACGGTCGGCCCACCCAGGGTCAGGCGGAGCGTGCTGTTTCCCCGAGCGTTGGGGGCCGCGTACGTGAGGGTGACGACATGGAAGGCTGCGTCACACACCACGCTCGCCGTCATGTTGTCGGGCGAGCCGAAGGCGCTCGTGCCCCAGGAGTCGGCCGGGATGGCGGCGCGAGCGGCGGCCTGGTACGCAGCGCCGGTGCAGGGCTGGACCTGTTTGGTGAGGCCTGACGCCGATGTCTCGAGCACTGCAAGGCCGGCGATCCTCGACTCGAACACGCTCGAACCCTGAATCGATGCCGCGAGCGCCGACATCGTCGCTGTCCCGCCGATGCCGAGGAGGACCACAGCGACCAGGACTTCGATCAGCGTCATCCCGAGGTCACGTCGGGACGGAACTTGTGATTCCGTCGCCTTTGGATCGTTTCGTCGGATCGTCACGTTGTCACCGCGCGCTCATCGGCAGGTCTGGTAGTGAACGTGAGAGGAGTCTGAAGATTCTCGGCTCTCCGATCGTTTCCGTGGGTGAGTAGCTGACCATCCGCGGGCGCACCCCGTTGCTGCGCTTGGCTTTCCGGCTGTTCGAAGGCTGGAGAAGGAAGCAGGTGCAACGGGGTGCAATCCAAGAGGGTATGGGCGCGGGCGCTCAGCGTCGACCGCAACGTCGTGATCGAGGCCGCCGACTATGACGAGGCCGCCGATGAGATCGTCGTCAGGTGCCGGCTCCGCAAGGGTGCGAGACGGCGATGCGGCCGCTGTGGTCGGCGGTCACCGTTGTATGACCATGGGGTCGGGCGGCGTCGGTGGCGGTCGTTGGACGCTGGCACAATCCGGGTGTTCATCGACGCCGTCGCGCCTCGTGTCGACTGTGTCGATCATGGTGTGACGGTCGCGGCGGTGCCGTGGGCGCGTCACGACGCCCGCCACACGAGAGCGTTCGATGACCAGGTCGCTTGGCTGGTGACCCACACCTCCAAGACAGCGGTGATGAACCTGATGCGGGTCGCGTGGCGCACCGTGGGTGCGATCGCCGGGCGCGTCGTTGCCGACGGTCGAGCAGCTCGAGATCCGTTCGACGGCCTGACGCGCATCGGGATCGATGAGATCTCGTATCGGCGCGGGCATCAGTATCTGATGGTCGTGGTCGATCACGACACCGGCCGACTGGTGTGGGCCAAGGCTGGTCACGACCGGGCGACGTTGCAGACCTTCTTCGACCTGCTCGGGCCCGAACGAGCCAGCAACATCAAGCTTGTCAGTGCTGACGCGGCCGAATGGATCGGCGACTGCGCGCTCACCGCATGCGAGAACGCGACGCTGTGCCTTGACCCGTTCCACATCGTGCGGTGGGGCTCCCAAGCGCTCGACGTCGTGCGACGGTGGATCTGGAACCTGCTGCGCAAGATGGGCCTCGCCGGCCACGCCAAACACTTGAAGGGCTGTCGCTACGCGTTGTGGAAGAACCCCGAAGACCTCACCGACCGGCAACAGTCGAAGCTGGCCTGGATCGCCCGCCACAACCAGCGGCTCTACCGCGCCTACCTCCTCAAGGAGCAACTTCGGCTCGTGTTCGCCCACCGAGGTGACGAAGCCGTCGCGATGCTCGATGACTGGCTGGCATGGGCTCGACGATCGCAGATCCCTGCGTTCGTCGAGCTCTACCACCGCATCAAGAAGCACCGGGCCGGGATCATCGCCGCGGTCACCCACGGCCTTTCCAACGGGCTGACCGAGAGCGTGAACACGAAGCTGCGGCTCCTCACCCGGATCGCCTACGGGTTCAAATCGACCGACAATCTCATCGCACTGTGCTTGCTCGACCGAGGCGGCTACTGCCCACCTCTACCCGGCCGTCCCGTGGCCGCGTGACCCACGGAAACAGCAGGAGAGCCCGAAATAGTCACCATCTCGCGACTCGGCCTCACCGGTATGGACCCCCATCCGCACCGGCAGTCCGAGACCACTCTGCGCTTCGACAGCCGCAGCAACAGCCGACGGTGATGACACGAACGCTGCGCACATCCCATCACCGGTGTGCTTGAACACCACCCCGCCATGCCGCTGGACCACCGAACGGATCAATTGATCGTGTGCCGCCAACGCCTCGGCCATCAACCCACCATCACGCTGC
>JBGTCW010000049.1:0-3286 GCA_041748635.1 Ilumatobacteraceae bacterium
CGCTGGAGTTGGCTCGGTGTGATGCCGGAGTCGAGAAGCTGCTGGGTCGAGGCGACGCCGTGTTGGCGTGCGAGTAGCGCGTGGGCCTGAATATTGAGATGGGGCACATCGAACCTCCTGGACGTCGAGTCGTGGAGGGAGTCGGCCAACGCAACGCTACCGAACCCGATGCGGCGCCCCACGGCGCCCAGCTTGCGATGAGCGAAATGCGCCGTATGTGCTGGTCTGGCTCATCGCTGGCGGGAGCTGGCTGGTTGCGATGAGCGAAGTGCGCCGTATGTGCTGGTCTGGCTCATCGCTGGGAGCCGGGTGGCGGGGAGAGGGGCTGCCCGTCAGCGGTTGCGGAGGCGCTTGCTGAGGTCGTTGAGGCGCTTCTTCTCGTCGCCGGTGAGCGAGTCCATGCCGTTGGCGCCGATCTTGTCGAGCAGTGCGTCGAGTTCGATCTGGTCGGCGGGGGACGGGCCGGCCGGTGGCGGCATCGGTGCGGGCGCCTTCTTCCAGGGGCCCTGCACCACGCCGGACGACTTCGACGATTCGGCCGATCGCGACGGCTTCGACGACTTCTTCGACCGCCCGGACGAGCCGGTACCCACCCCGTCGAGCGGAATATGGGGGATCGGCCAACCCGTGGCGAGGCCGAGCGAGCGGCCGGCAACCAGCGCCACACCGACCGACACGAGCAGGAAAATCACCTGGCCAGTGGCGCCGGTGCCGGTGGCCTGCAGCAGGTTGAGCACGGTGAACACGGCGGCGACCGCCCACAGCGGGACGACCTCGAACCACTTGACGCCCGGATACGTGGCCGCGTATACCCAGATCCCGCCGAGGAACAGATTGCTCAGGCCGAACTGGATCATGAAGTCGATGCTGTTGTCGAGTGGACCGAGGAGCGTGAGGATCACGGCCGGCACGATCGTGAGCGCAAGCACCCAGGCAGCGAACTTTGCCCGCCCGAACAGCGCTTCGAGTTGCTGACCGAACAGCCAGAAGAACACGATTCCGAGGAGGAGCCAGAACGTCGGCTCGGCGGCGACGGGCCAGGTCACCAGGCGCCACACTTCGAAGTCACGCACGAGGACCGGCGCGAACCACAGACGATCCCAGGCATCGCGGAACAGTCCCCACAGGAACATCGACGCCACCGAGAGCGCACACAGGATGTCGGTGGTGGTGACGTCGAAACGGCCTGCACGGAACCAGCCGTCGTTCGGACGGCGGCGGAAGATGGCGGCGAACTGGTCGGACATCGGGCATCACGGTATCCGGCCGTCCGTATGCTTGGGGCGTCATGAGGGACCTGCCGTGGTGAAACGTCCACCGGCCGGCACGATCCCCGAGGCGCCCGGTTCGTACCAGTTCAAGGACGCCAACGGTCGCGTGATCTACGTCGGCAAGGCCTCGAACCTCCGCCAACGCCTCTCGAACTACTTCCAGTCGCCGCGCAACCTGCATCCGCGCACTGCCCAGATGGTGGAGACCGCCGAGTCGGTCGAGTGGACCACGGTGCGCAACGAGGTCGAGGCGTTGATGCTCGAGTACTCCCTGATCAAGGAGCACCGGCCCCGCTTCAACGTTCGTCTGCGCGACGACAAGAGCTACCCCTTCCTGGCGGTGACCGTCGACGACCAGTGGCCCCGGGCGCTCGTGATGCGCGGACGCAAGCGCAAGGGCACCCGCTACTTCGGGCCGTACGCCCATGCGTACGCGATCCGCGACACGCTCGACCTGCTCCTTCGGTCGTTCCCCATCCGCACGTGCAGTCCCGCGAAGTTCAACCAGCACGAGCGCCTGGGGCGTCCGTGTCTGCTGTTCCACATCGAGAAGTGCGCCGGCCCGTGCGTCGGCGAGATCGAGGCGCCCGCCTATCGCGAGTTGGTCGACGAGCTCCTCGCGTTCCTCGACGGCGACACCGACGAGATCGTCGACCGCCTCGACGCCGACATGCAGCGGGCGGCGTCCGACCTCGAGTTCGAGCGCGCCGCCCGGTTGCGCGACCGCCTCACCGCGGTCCGCAAGGCGATCGAGAAGCAGCAGATGGTCGCCGATCGCAACGAGGACCTCGACGTGATCGGCATCGCCGAGGACGAGTTGGAAGCGTCGGTGCAGGTGTTCTACGTGCGTCGGGGTCGGGTGGTCGGGCGCAAGGGATTTGTGCTCGACAAGGTGGAGGAGCTCACGCCCGGCGGCCTGATCGATCGCATCCTCGAATCGATGTACGGCGACGACCCGATCCTCGGGGTTCCGAAGCAGGTGCTGGTTCCCTACGACGCAGACGACCTCGCCACGTACGAGGAGTGGTTGTCGATGGGCCGTGGCTCGCGGGTGCAGGTCCGTGTGCCGCAGCGGGGCGACAAGCGGGCGCTGCTCGAGACCGTCACTCGCAACGCCAAGGAGGAGTTCACGCGTCATCGCCTGCGCCGGGCGAGCGACCACAACACCCGCAGCCGGGCGCTGACGGAGTTGCAGGACCACCTCGGGCTTCCCGAGGCGCCCCTGCGTATCGAGTGCTACGACATGGCGCACCTCCAGGGGACGGACTACGTCGGCTCGATGGTGGTGCTCGAAGACGGCCTGCCGAACAAGCGCGAGTACCGCCGGTTCAAGGTCAACGGTGTTGGTGGCGACGAGGTGGGGGCGAGCGACGACTACGCCGCGATGGCCGAAGTGATCCGGCGCCGACTGCAGGCGTACCTCGACGAGCGCGACCGGCCGGTCACCGAGCGAGGCGCGTCGCCCGGCAAGTTCGCATACCCGCCACAACTCCTGCTGGTCGACGGTGGCAAGGGCCAACTCAGCGCGGCCAAGCGGGTCATCGACGAGCTAGAGCTGACCGACGAAATCCCCGTCGCGGGCCTCGCCAAGCGGTTCGAGGAAGTGTTCGTGCCAGGTCGGTCACAGCCGGTGGAGATCCCGCGGGGGAGCGAGGCGCTGTTCATGCTGCAGCGCATCCGCGACGAAGCCCACCGTTTCGCGAACACCTTTCACCGCGAGCGGCGCAGCAAGCGGATGACGGTCAGCGCGCTCGACGGCATCCCCGGACTCGGTGAGGTCCGCCAGAAGAAACTCGTCAAGGCGCTCGGCGGCGTCAGCGCCGTCAAGCGCGCAGATCTCGACGACCTGAAGGCGCTGAGTTTCCTGCCCGACGCCGTGGCCGAGGCCGTGCACGCCAAGTTTCATCCACCCGCGTGAACGCACATGTAACGATTGGTGTCAGACACCAATCGTTACAGCGTCAGGTGAAGTGGGCGGCGATCTCGGACTGGAACTCGCGGTACCTGTCGGCGCG
>JBGTCW010000050.1:0-3864 GCA_041748635.1 Ilumatobacteraceae bacterium
AGACCGAGGTCTGACCCCGCGATCGCTGCACGCCAGGGGTCAGACCGAGGTCTGACCCCGACGGAACACGGTGATCTTGTCGTCGCCGATCTGTTCGCGTTTGTCGGGGTCGTCGATGCCTTGGCCTTCTGCGGGGGCGAGACACAGCACGCCGAGTTTGCCCTCGGCCTCGTTGTGGTGCACCGCCAGTGCGGCGTCGCCGACGTGGTCGAGGTCGTAGGTGCCGGTCAGGAGCGGCTGGATCCTGCCCTGGTCGAGGAGCTTGTTGGCTGCATACGACTCGGCGTAGTTCGCAAAGTGCGAGCCGATCAGGTTCTTCAGCTTCATCCAGAAATGCCGGTTGTCGAACTCGACCATGTAGCCAGAGGTCGCTGCGCAGGTCACGACGGTTCCGCCCCGCTTGACGGCGAACACCGACGCTCCCATCGTGGATCGCCCGGGATGTTCGAACACGATGTCGACGTCCTCGCCGCCGTTGAGTTCGCGGATCTTCTTGCCGAAGCGCCGCCACTCCGACTCGTCCTGGCTGTTCGCATCGGACCAGAACTCGTACTTCTCGGCACGCCGGTCGATCACCGCCTCGCACCCCATCCGGTTCAGGATCTCGGCACGCTCCGGCGACGACACCACCCCGATCGGACGCCCGCCGCCGTTGAGCACGTACTGCACGGCGTACCCACCGATGCCGCCGGTGGCCCCCCAGATCAGCACGCTGTCACCCTGCTTCATCCGCGCGCCGTTCTCGCTCACGAGCATGCGATACGACGTCGAACTGCACAGCGCGTTGACCGCTGCCTCCTCCCACGACAGGTGCGAGGGCTTCGGCATCAGCTGGTTGGCCTTGACGACCGCGAGGTCGGCGAGCCCGCCGAAGTTCGTCTCGAATCCCCAGATGAGCTGGTTGGTCGCGAGCATCGAGTCGTTGTGGGCGCTCGGATCCTGATCGTCGACGTAGTTGCAGTGCACCGTCACCCGATCGCCCGGCTTCCAGTTGCGCACCGCCGAGCCGGTCCGCAGCACCACCGCAGCAGCATCCGAGCCGACCACGTGATACGGCAGCGCGTGACGCTTGCCCCACTCGTTCTGACGTCCCATCTTGTCGAGGAATCCGAACGTCGGCAGCGGCTCGAAGATCGACGTCCACACCGTGTTGAAGTTGATGCTCGACGCCATCACGGCGAGATAGACCTCGTCGGGAGCCAGCTCGGGCGTGGCCACCTCGCCAACGTGGATCGACTTGCGGGGGTCCTTGTCCCACGACCCGACGCCCTCGAACATCGCAGTGTCCTCACGACGCACGAACGCCGCCCGGTAGCTCTCCGGGAGCGGGAGGTTGGCGATGTCGTCGCCACTCGCACCGGACTGGATGGCTTCGAGGATCTCCTGCATGGCGCACAACGTTACCGATCGGTAATCGCGGCTGACAAAGTGAGCACTCGGCCCGCCCTCGAGCCGAAATGTGCGCAGATCTGCCCGCCGGCGGCAACCCGACGCGCATTTTTCGGGGTGGGGTGGAGGGAGTAGCGTTTCGTCATGGCTACTCCTGGTTCGTACATCGTTGCTGGCGCCCGCACACCGATCGGGAAGATGAGCGGCGCGCTGGCGTCGTTCTCGGCAGCCGATCTCGGCGGCTTCGCGATCGCCGCAGCCCTCGAGCGCGCTGGCGTCGCCCCTGACGAAGTCGACCACGTCATCATGGGCCAGGTGCTGATGGCCGGCCAGGGCCAGGTGCCGAGCCGACAGGCCGCGGTGAAGGCCGGCATCCCGATGAGCGTGCCGTCGGTGAACGTCAACAAGGTGTGCCTGTCCGGACTCAACTCGATCTACCTCGCCAACCAGATGATCGCCGCCGGCGACGCCGACATCGTCGTTGCCGGCGGGATGGAGTCGATGACCAACGCTCCCTACATCGCCGACGGAGCGCGCGGCGGCTTCAAGTACGGCAACACCGAGCTGCGCGATGCCATCATCGCCGACGGCCTGTGGTGCTCGTTCGACGCCTGCTTGATGGGTCTCGGTACCGACCGCTACGCCGCAGAAGAGCAACTCAGCCGCGATCAGCAGGACGCGCTGGCGGTGACGTCGAACGAGCGCGCCGCCGAGGCGATCAAGGATGGTCGCCTCGCAGCGGAGATCGTTGCCGTGGCCGTGCCACAGCGCAAGGGCGAACCGGTGCTCGTCGAGACCGACGAGGGCGTTCGACCAGGCACCACGATGGAGAGCCTCGCCTCGCTGCGCCCGGCGTTCGACAAGGAGGGCACGGTCACCGCAGGCAACGCGTCGCAACTCTCCGATGGTGCGAGCGCCGTGATCGTGATGTCACGGGCCGAAGCCGAACGGCGTGGCGTCACACCGCTCGGAGAGTTCGTGTCGTACGGGATGGTTGCCGGACCGGACAGCGCCTCGTTACTGCACCAGCCCAGCCGGGCGATCATGCGCGCAGCCGAGCGCGCCGGCATGGCGGTGAGCGACCTCGATCTCTTCGAGATCAACGAGGCGTTCGCGGCAGTTGGACTGGCGTCGATCGCGGAGCTCGGGATCAGCGACGAGATCGTGAACGTGAACGGTGGCGCCATCGCGCTCGGACATCCGATCGGGATGAGCGGGAACCGTCTCGCCCTGACGCTGCTGCACGAACTGCAGCGTCGCGGCGGTGGCACCGGAGCCGTGGCGCTGTGCGGCGGCGGCGGCCAGGGCGACGCCGCGATCCTGCGCACCGTCTGAGCGATTCATCAGTTCGACGACTCGATCTGCGGGGACCGCGAGCTCCACTCCCACCACCACACTGAGTGCTTGACACACCACTCATGGTTGGTAAACTGTCGGTGTTGCGACTAATATTACGAAACGTTGACGAATGGTCGTCGCTCCCGTAACGTACCCGTAAGAACTGATCGAGCGAGTGAACTTCGACTCGCCACCCTCTGGGGCATCATCGACACGAATCGGCCCGTCCGCCCGCTACCGATTCGTGGAGATGGTGCCCCAGTCATTTTTCGGCTCCGGTCGCCGTTGTGCCAACGCAGTGGCTCACTCCATGCAGCGGCTCACTCGACGGCGCGACGACCCTCGAGCGCCCGGCCGAGTGTGAGTTCGTCGGCGTACTCGAGGTCGCCACCCACCGGGAGCCCGCTGGCGATCCGACTGACGATCAGGCCGATCGGCTTCAGCAGCCGGGCCAGATACATCGCGGTCACCTCGCCCTCGGTGTTCGGGTTGGTGCACAAGATGATCTCCTGCACCCCCTCGGGATCGATGCGCGCCACGAGCTCTCGGATCTTCAGTTGCTCCGGTCCGATGCCCTCCAGCGGGCTCATCGCTCCGAGCAGCACGTGGTAGCGCCCGCGGAACTCGCCGGTTCGCTCGATCGCCACGATGTCGCGTGACTCCTCGACGACGCACAGCACCGACGAGTCGCGACTGTCGTCGTTGCAGATCGGACAGAGCACGTCGTCCGCGATGTGGAAGCAACGTTCGCAGAAACGAACCCGCGCCTTGGCCTCGGTGATCGAGTCGGCGAGGCGAGTCGCGTCCTCCGTCGAGACCTTGAGCAGATGGAACGCGATCCGCTGCGCCGACTTGGGACCGATGCCCGGGAGTCGGCCGAGTTCGTCGATCAGCGACTGAACGGGGGCGGTGTAGTTGCCGGCCATGGTCCTGACGTCAGCCCGCTTCTTCGATCAGTTCGGACCCGGGGAATGCCTCGGCCAGGCGGTCGATCGGCGACTTCACCGACTCCGGCGGCGCGTCGACGAGGTCGTCGAGATCGACGTCGTCGTCGTCGGGGAGCTCGACCAACGCCATCGGTTGCTCGACGTCGGTGTCGGCCGCATGCGCCGCAGCGCTCGACGGCGCGGCAGCGGC
>JBGTCW010000051.1:0-2948 GCA_041748635.1 Ilumatobacteraceae bacterium
AAGATCAACCACGACCGCACCGTGGAGCACCGACTCGCCGCCCTCCAACTCGGATTCGCCGTTCTCATGATCTACCGACTCGTCGACCACCTCACCGCCAACGACCTCCCCCTCGAGACAATCCGCTGAGTCTCCAGGCACCGGCGTTACCCGGTCCGCGGAGTCGCGTGCGAAACTCCGGCCGATGCAGCTCACGTTCGGACCTGACGACTTCGATGCCTTCGCCGAGGTGAAGCAGCAGCTCATCGACGAGTTCACCCCGTGGGCCGACGAGCACTACGGCGCCGATGACGGCTCGCTCGTCGCTGACGCCGGAACGTTCCTGTCGTGGCGTTTCGACTACTCGACCGGCGATCTGTCGACGTTCTCTCCCGACGACGCTGATGAGTTCCTGCTCGGCTGGGCGCCGCGCAAGTTCGCTGTCGGTCCGGAGGAGGCGCCGGTGCTCTGCCGGGCCGTGCAGGCAATGGTGGAGTTCCTGGCCGTCACCGACCGGCTCGACGGTGGCGTGGCGACGGCGGCGCGGGTGATGATGCACGTCGACGATCTGGTCGACGAGGTCGCTGCTGCGCTCGCCGACGACACCAAGTTCGGTCTCGGCAAGAGCCTCGGCTCCGTTGCGCTGTTCGGCGCCGACGGCGGCCCGCTGCCCGACATCGAGACCTTGCTGAGCCGCGGCGACCTCGACATCGATCAACTCCAGGCGATGCTCGAACAACGCATGGATGCGTTCAACTCCCTGCCGTTCGAGGAACGGCGGATGCACACCGACCAGGCCTTCGCCGCACGGGAACCCGATCCCATCGAGCTGCCGTTCACGTATGTCGCTCCTCCGATCGTCGAGGTCGAGCGGGGCGCACGCGCATCGAAGCTCGTGCAGCTCGTCGACGGTTTCGCCGAAATCGCAGCTCGGGATGGCATCAAGCTCACCGATGCGGGCAACATCACGATCAAGGATGCTCGCCGACTCGTCGAAGCACTCGACACCGGCGACGAGCTCGACGTCACTCTCGATGGTCGGCCGTCGCCAACGCGATCGAGCACCGCATTGCGATGGTTGACCCTCGCCGACGACGTGGCCACACGGGCCGGCGCAGTCGAGCGCCTACGCACCAGGCTCAAGGCGAATCCGAGCTGGGCCGACATGCAGCTCGTGGACCGTGCGACGGCGGTGACCGAGGCACTCATCGAGACCGGTCCGCTCCGGTCGCGAATCGCTCACTGGGACAACGTCTCGCTCGCCCATCGATCCCTCCTCGACGACGGCATCGTGCACTGGGTACCGCCTTTGCTCGTCGTCGGAGGCCGCGTCGACTACGCCGAGATCGAGGCGCTGGTGGAGGAGGTCACCACAGAACAGTTCGGTCTGAGTGGCCCCTGGCTGCTGACGGCGGTCCCGTCCCGGCTCGCCGAACTTTTCGAGGTGCTCGAGGTCGCTGGCATCATCTCGTGGTACGACTGCGTCGAGCGCCCCAACGAGTTCGGCGTCGCATCGGAGATCGTCAGCGGCGAGCTGTCGTTCACGCCACTCGGTCGATACACGATGGTCGGACCGATCCGCGACGCCGGATACACGTTCCCGAGTATCGACGACCTCGCGAGCGCCGACGGGGTGACGCTAATGAACGCCGTCATCACCGCCAGTCTCGACGGCACGACGGCGCTCGAACTGTGGCGACCCGGCGCAACCACGACCGAGCGGGCACGTCTGCTCGCCGACGCCGCGCTCGCCGCCGGGATTCCCGAACAACGCATTGCGGCCTTCCACCTGTTGGCGTCGCTCGAACCGATCGCCGAGGTCGGGCCGGCGGTGCGTCAGCTCCTCGACACGAACTGTGCGGGCCACGCGGCGACGTTCCTGCTTCAGCACGACCTCGCCACACCCGACGAAGTCGGCATGTTCATCGACGTGGGTCCGCTCGTCGACACGCTGGCAACGCTGCTCGACGAGCCGGACACTCTTGACACGATCTTCCGCAACGTGCAGGAACGCGCGATCGACGATCTGATCGATGACATGTGGCGTCACGACCAACCCGAGACGATCGAGGTGCTCGAAGCGCTCGGCCGCCATCTCAGCGACAAGTCGATGGCCAAGGCGGCGCGCAAGGCGGCCATCAAGCACCGCAGCTGGCTCGCCAACCGAAGCGGGTAGCGCAGGTAACGCGGTGCCAGGCACCGGCGTTACCGGTTACGCGGTGCCTGGCACCGGCGTTACCTGATCGCTCGGCCACGTGCGCGGGTAGGTTCGGCCCATGACCACCGCTGAACGCCGTCCCCTCCGATTCGGTTGGCTCTCGCCCTGCATCGGCAACCGCTGGAGCGATCACAAGCCGATCGTCGTCGAGCAGGCCAAGCACATCCTGCCGACCGTCAACGACCACTTCGACTCGATGTGGGTCGCCGACCACTTCTGGGGCTTCGACGCGAAGACCGACCCGTTCGTCGAGGCGTGGACCTCGCTCACGTGGCTCGCCGCCAAGTTCCCCGACGTGCAGCTGTGTCACCACGTGCTCGGCCACGGCTACCGCCCGCCGGCGCTCACCGCCAAGATGGCGGCGACGCTGCAGGTGTTCTCCGAGAACCGCTTCATGCTCGGAATCGGGGCTGGCTGGCGCGGCGACGAGTACACGGCGTACGGCTACGACTTCCCCAAGCCGTCGGTGCGCTACGCACAGCTCGAAGAAGTCGTCGCGATCTGTCGCCTGATGTGGACGCAGGACGCACCGAGCTTCGAGGGCGAGTACTTCTCGATCACCGAAGCCGCCGCGCCACCGTTGCCGGAGGTGGTGCCGCCGGTGTGCATCGGCGCCAACGGCGAGCGGGTCGGCTTGCCGCTCGCCGGACGGATCGCCGACATGTGGCACAACATGTCGCGCGATGAGCCGGTCTGGCTGCATAAGCACGCGATCGTCAGCGAGGCCGCGGCGGCCGCGGGACGCGACCCT
>JBGTCW010000052.1:0-2288 GCA_041748635.1 Ilumatobacteraceae bacterium
CGCGTCGGATGTCGAAGAGATGTGCGCTGACGTGTTCGTGTTGGCCTGCGAACGCTTCGATGAGCTGTCTGGACTCGACGCTGTCCAGCAGCGGGTGTGGTTGGCACGCACGGCCGGCTAGGCCTGCCCCGAGGATTCCGGACAGCGGATCTTGTTAGGATTCGTTGAAAGGAATGGGAGTTATGGGTTCAAAGAGGACACAGTACAGTGCTGCTTTCAAAGAGGAAGCAGTGAAGATGGTGATCGATGGTTCACGACCGATCGCGACGGTTGCCCGCGAGTTGAGTATCAATCCTGGCACCTTGGGGAACTGGGTCGAGAGGTATCGTGACACCCATCCGGTGACAGAGGAACCGTTGGATGTGTCGGAACGGGTTCGGCTGAAAGAACTCGAGGCCGAGAACCGGGAGCTCCGCATGAAGAACGAGTTCTTGGGAAAAGCGGCGGCCTTCTTCGCGCGGGAGTCGCAGTGAGCTCGAAGTACGAGTTCATCGACGGGGAGAAGGCGAACTATCCGATCATCAAGATGTGCCGCTGGGCGCACGTGTCCACGTCGGGATTCTACGAGTGGCGTGGCCGGCCGGCGTCAGCGACCGCGGAACGCCGCACGACCTTGACGGTGGAGATCCGTCGGGTCTTCGACGACTCCGATGGGACCTACGGGTACCGGCGAGTCCACGAACAACTCCAGACCGAGCGCACCGACGCCGGCTGCGAACTGGTCCGATCGATCATGCGTGTCGAGGGGCTGGTGGCGTGCCAGCCCAAGCCGTACAAGGTGACCACGCTCGGCGATGGTGCTGATGGCCCGGTCGATCTGTGCGAACGCGACTTCAATGCGACCGAGCCCGGTGTCAAGCTGGTCGGCGACATCACCTACATCTCAACGTGGCAGGGATGGGTGTATCTGGCCACGGTGATCGACTGCTACTCCCGGATGGTGATCGGGTGGGCGATGGCCGATCACATGCGCACCAGTCTGGTGACCGACGCGCTCGACGCCGCCCGCCAGAACTCCACGTTGCGCGACCGGTGCATCTTCCACTCGGATCGTGGTTCGCAGTACACGTCGACTGATCTCGCTGTCTATCTTGATCGTCACCACATGCGGGGTTCGATGGGTCGTACCGGGGTGTGTTGGGACAATGCGATGGCTGAGTCGTTCTTTGCGTCGTTGAAGAACGAGTTCGTGTACCGGACTGTATTCTCTTCACGGAAGAAGGCCATTGACGGTATTGCTTCTTGGATTGAGATTCGATATAATCGTAAGAGGCTTCACTCAGGGATCGGCTACCGGACACCGTGGGAAGCACACACCGCACACATTGATGGAAAGCGGGCAGCGTAACGGTTGCATCAACCACTGTCCGGATTCTTCGGGGCGGCCCAGTCACCGTTATGGGCGTAGGCCGCGGTCATGTGCGCGGTGGCGAAGGTGTGCCTGAGGTCGTGCAGGCGGGGACGTGCTCTGCCGCGCGGTGTCAGTCCGGCTGCCTCCCGGACTCGTCGGAACATGTGCTGGAAGCTCACGTAGACGTACCCGGTCCCGTTGGCGGTCACGAAGACCGGACCCTCGGGATCGGGATGGGTGGCTGCGCGGGCTGGCAGAGCGATGTAGTCGATGAGCGCGGCCGTCGTCGTGGGGTGGATCGGAACGAGCCGCTCCCCAGACTTCGCTGCTTTGATGACCAGCAGGTCGTTGACTTGATCGATGTCGCCGACTCGCAGCTTCAATGCTTCCCCGATCCGCAGCCCCGTGGCGGCAAGCAGCCCGAGAGCGATGCGCATCGTCGCGGCGATCCGCTCGTCGCTGAACACCTGGCCGCAGGCGCCGAGCAGCGCATCGAGGTCGTCTTGGCTGTAGATGAAGGGCACCGCTCGGGGCTTGCGGGCCGGTAACAGTCCGCTGGGGATGACCGGGACGTCGACATCGTTCGCGTTGAGGTAGCGGGCGAAGCGCCGCACCAACGACAGGCGTGTGGACCACCACGACGGGTGCGCGTCAGGGTTGAGCCGGGCCCATGTCACGGCCTCATCGACGGTGAAAGTCGTTGTTTGACCGCGGGCTTCGAGCCAGGCGCAGAACAGGCCGACCTGTCGCTCGACGTCGTTGAGCTGGAACCCCAGCGCCCGCCGCATCACCAGGTACTCATCGAGCCGATCACGCAACGTCGGCGTCTTCACCAGGGCGGTCACTGCGGCACCTGCCCGAACGGGACGACCAACTCGCGTAGCGATGCAAGATCGACTTTCGCGTAGGTCATCGTGGTGACGGTGTAGACGTGGCC
>JBGTCW010000053.1:0-3217 GCA_041748635.1 Ilumatobacteraceae bacterium
CTGGGTGCGTTCGGCCGACGGAGCGTCGCGTCCCGCCCACAACTCCTCTTCGACCTCACCCATCGCCTCGAACAGGAACGCCCGAGCGGCGCGGAGCGTCGCCTCGCCCTCACCCATGCGCTGCTGCGCGATGGGTCGGTCGCGCAATGGCGTACTCGACAGCATGGGCGTCTTCGCGTTCGCGAGCAGGGCGAACTCATCGAGCGCTCCGCGGGCGACGCCGATCGCCACCGCTGCCTTGTTGTAGGCCAGCCGCAGCGGCACGGGGATGCGGTACACGGGGTTCTCGTACAGCGGGGGGACCGTCACGAGGTCGACCTGTGCGAATTGCTCGGGCACGACGCCGCCCTCGGTCACCACGTCGTGGCTTCCCGAACCACGCAGACCGGCGACGTCCCACGTGTCGAGGATCTCCCACTGATCGCGGTGCAGCATCCAGAGCTTCATCGTCGGCACGCCGTTGGTGAGGCGGATGTCGTCGCCGTCGAACACCGGAGCGACCATGAAGCACCACGTGGCGTTGTGGCACCCGCTGATGAAGGTGGTGTGAGCCCAGACGCGGTAGCTGCCGTCGGGCTGGGCGACCGCTCGCGACGGTGTCGTCCCCGGGCCGCCACCGCCGCACATGATCACCTGCGGGTTGGCGAGGTACACCTCGTCGGCGAGATCCCGCGGCATACCGCCGGCGGCCAACGCGTTGATCTCGGAGCCGAGCATCACGTTCCAGCCGACCGAGGCATCGATGGCCGAGATCGCCTCGAGCACCTCGATCGTCGTGCTGACCGAGGCGTCCTCACCGCCGAGTTCGCGAGGGATCGTGAAGCGGAAGAAGCCCGCATCGACCAACTCGTCGATGACGAACGTCGGACAACGGCGGAGCTGTTGTGCCTCGTCGCCGCCGCGACGGATGACGTCTGCAAGGTCGGCCACGCGATCGAGGAGATCGCGATCGGCGGCGGCGCTCGACGCCGACCCTTCGTCGGTGATGACTGCCATGTCCACGACCCCCAGTTCATGTCGTCGCCGTCGTCGCGTCGGCGTTCGATGTTCCCCTGAATTATTGATCGAAAGATTAATTCAACTGCGGCGCTCCCATGGAGTCGGGGACGCCGGCTTCGTCCTGCGTCCGGGTCGGTGTGCCAGGCTCGCCGGCATGGCTCATCCTCGTCCCTTCCGTTTCGGTGTCATGGCAGCGAGGGCTCGTTCGGGGACCGAGTGGACCGAGACGGCGCGCAAGGCCGAGGACCTCGGCTACTCGACGCTGCTGATGCCCGATCACTTCGGTGACCAACTGTCACCGATCCCGGCGCTCACCGCGGCTGCCGCAGTCACCGAGTCGTTGCGTGTCGGCGCCCTGGTTTTCGCGAACGACTTCCGCCACCCAGCCGAGTTGGCGAAGGAGACCGCCACCCTCGATCTGCTCAGCGACGGTCGACTCGAGGTCGGTGTCGGCGCTGGCTGGATGAGCGAGGACTACTCGGCGACTGGCATCCCCCACGATCGCCCCGGCGTTCGCATCGACCGGATGATCGAGGCGATCGCGGTGCTGCGGGGGCTGTGGGGCGACGATGCGTTCTCGTTCGACGGCGAGCACTACACGATCACCGACATGAAGGGCCTGCCCAAGCCGGTGCAGGCCGGTGGTCCGCCGGTGATCGTCGGCGGTGGCGCCAAGCGAGTGCTCTCGACCGCTGCGCGGCTGGCCGACATCGTGGGCGTCAATCCCAACGTCGGCGAGGGCAAGGTCGGCCCCGAGGCGATCGCGTCGATGTCGGCCGACGCCACCGACGAGAAGCTCGGCTGGGTTCGCGAGGCCGCCGGTGATCGATTCGACGACATCGAGATCAGCATCCTCAAGTTCGTCACGATTGTCACCGACGACCGTGACGTCGTCGCCGGCAAGGTTGGCGGCGCGATGGGCATGGACGCCGCAACGCTGCTCGCGAGTCCACACACGCTCGTCGGGTCCGCCGAGCAGATCGGCGAGGAACTCATCGAGCAGCGCGAGCGCTGGCATGGCTCGTACGTGACCGTCCAGTCCGACGCGCTCGAGTCGTTCGCTCCCGTCGTCGCTGCGCTCGCAGGAACCTGAGGTCGGCCGTGTCGTTCGACTTCTCGGGCAAGACCGCCGTCGTCACCGGCGCGAGCCGCGGCATCGGTGAGGCCATCGTCCGGCAACTCGATGCCGGCGGCGCACGGGTTGCCTTGGTCGCTCGCAGCGCCGATCGACTCGCGACGATCGCCGCCGAGTTGACCAACGACCCGCTGGTGATCGCCGTCGATCTCGCCGATCACGACGCGATCGAGCAGATCTCCTCGACGGTCCTCGACGGGTTCGGTGGGCTCGACGTGTTGGTCAACAACGCCGCGGTCGAACGGAACCAGCCCGCGTCGAAGGTGACCGGCGAGGCGATCGACGAGACGCTCTTCGTGAACCTTCGTCAGGCGTTCATGCTCTCCTCGGCGTTCGCCAAGGCGCTGTTCGCTTCGCAGGGTTCGATCGTGAACATCACCTCGACGGCGGCGACGGGTGCGGGTGGGACCCAGGGTGCGTACGCGGCGTCGAAGGGTGGGCTCAACACGCTCACGAAGAACCTGGCGAACGAGTGGGCGTCGAAGGGCGTGCGGGTCAATGCCGTCGCTCCCGGGCTCGTCGACACCGAGATGTGGGGGCCGACGTTCGAACGCCTCGGCGAAGACGCAGTGCGGAAGAACTTCGTGAAGAGCGTCCCGCTCGGGCGATGGGGAACGGCCGAGGAGATCGCTGACGTCGCGTGCTTCCTCGCCTCCCAGCAGGCGGCCTACGTCACCGGCCAGATCATCCGCGTCGACGGCGGCATGACCAACTTGTAGCCGGGCGTTCCGAGACTCGACCGACCCGTTGCCATGAGCGGACCCGTCGGATCCGCTGGTTCGCTCATCGCTGGATTGCTGCGACGTCGTCGTGGCGTCGCCGCAGCAACGCGTGGATGAAGCGCTGCTCGGCTTCCCACGGCGTCTGGTGGTCGAGCTCCGTCACCTCGATCAGCTCGAATGATTCACCGAAGATCGCGACCAGCGAGCCGGCGTCGTGTCGACGAACGGGAAGGCCGCTGCACGACGTCGGCCCGCTCGGCGCAAACGTTGCAAGCACGAGGTGGCCGCCTGGGCGAACCGCGTCTGCTGCCCGGCGGGCGTAGGTGCGCTGATCTGCGTCGTCGACGAGGAAGTGAAAAGT
>JBGTCW010000054.1:0-2724 GCA_041748635.1 Ilumatobacteraceae bacterium
AAGCGGTTGCGCAGCCGGTCTGGTGAGCCGATGAAGTTCGTCGAGCTCCTCGACGAGGCACTCGAACGAGCTGGTGTGGCGGTCGACGAGAAGAACGCGGATCTCACTGCGGATCAGCGCGCCGAGCTGGTGCACACGATCGGCATCGGAGCGGTGAAGTACGCCGAGCTGTCGACCGACCGGGTGAAGGACTACGTGTTCGACTGGGATCGAATGCTGTCGTTTGACGGCAACACGGGTCCGTATCTCCAGTACGCGCACGCACGCATCTGCTCGATCTTCCGGCGCGCCGACGTCGAGCGGGCCTCGGTACGAGGTATGCCGATCCTCGTCGACACGCCACAAGAGCGTGCACTGGCGCTGCGACTGCTGGCATATCCGACTGCGATCGGGTCCACGCTCGAGACCTACAGCCCGCACAAGCTGTGCACCTATGTGTACGACCTCGCCTCCGACTTCACGTCGTTCTACGAGCACTGCCCGGTGCTGAAGGCCAACGAGCCGACGCGCTCCAGTCGCCTCGCGATCGCCGACCTCACCGCCCGGACGCTCGCGCACGGCCTCGGTCTGCTCGGCATCGACGCCCCGGAGCAGATGTGACCCCCGCGCTCCCACCGGCTCCACCCCGTTCACGTTGCACTTCGGATGGGCCGGCCCTTCCGAACCGTCACGTGAGCGGTTTGGTGGTGGGGGCATCCCGTTTGTGTTGCACTTCGGATGGGCTGGGTCATCCGAACCGTCACGTGAACGGTGTGGTGGCGGCGGCTGTGGTGGTGGGGGTCGTGGTGGTGGGGCGATGAGCGCGATCTTGCGGCGGCTGCTGCCGGACACCGCGGCGGTCGGCGATGACGGCTGGCTGGAGGTCGGTGGCGTGTCGGTCGAGGCGTTGGCTGCGCAGTTCGGTTCGCCGCTGTTCGTCTACGACGAGGCCCACCTGCGCGCTCGGTGTCGTCAGGCGGTCGCTGCGTTCGGACACGAGCGGGTGATCTATGCCACCAAGGCGTTCCTGTGCCGCGCCATGGCCCGACTCGCCTATGACGAGGGATTGCTGCTCGACGTCGCCACGGGCGGAGAACTCCACGTCGCGCTGGCGGCCGGCGTCCCGGCCAACGCCTGCACGGTGCACGGCAACAACAAGTCCGGCGACGAACTACGCGAGGCCATCGAGGCCGGGGTGCGCTACATCGTCGTCGACTCCTTCGACGAGCTCGATCGACTCGACGTGCTCGCGGCTGCCGGCGTCGGTCCGACACCGCGAGTCGTGCTGCGCGTGACGCCCGGGGTACACGCCCACACCCACGAGTTCATCGCCACCGGACAGGACGACTCGAAGTTCGGGTTCAATCTTGCCAACGGCGACGCGTTGCGCGCCGTCGACCACGCCCGCCGGTCACCGGCGATGGAGTTGGTCGGCCTGCACTGCCACATCGGGTCGAACGTGTTCGAGGCGTCATCGTTCGCCAAGGCGGCCGAGGTGATGGCCGACTTCGCCGTTCCGCTCGACCTGCCCGAACTGATCCTCGGCGGAGGCCTGGGTGTGGCGTACGTGGAAGGCGAGGAAGCGCCGTCGATCGGACAGTGGGGGAGCGTGCTGCTCGACGCCTGCGAAGCCCTCGGCGTCCGTTCGCGGGTCAGCGTCGAGCCCGGCCGCGCCATCGTCGCGTCCGCGGCCATGACGATCTACACCGTCGGCACCATCAAGCACATCCCCGACGTGCGCACCTACGTTGCCGTCGACGGCGGGATGAGCGACAATCCCCGGCCGGTGTTGTACGGGTCGGGCTACGAGTCGTTCCTCCCGCGAGCCGTCGACGCCGAACGTGACCTCACCGTGCGCCTCGTCGGCAAGCACTGCGAGTCGGGCGACGTGCTCGCGTTCGCCGCGCAGGTCCCGTCCGATCTCGCCGTCGGTGATCTCCTGGCGATGCCGGTGACAGGTGCCTACGGCCACTCGATGGGCTCGAACTACAACAAGATCACCCGCCCGCCGGTGGTGTTTGTCGCCGACGGCGAGGCCCGCCTGGTCGTGCGTCGCGAAACCTACGACGACCTGCTCGCCACCGACCTCGGCTGAACCCACCCGCTTTGCCCGTTCACGTCGCAGTTCGGATGACCCGGTCCGTCCGGAATGCAACATGAACGAGAAACCCGCCCGCTTTGCCCGTTCGCGTTGCAGTTCGGATGACCCGGTCCGTCCGGAATGCAACATGAACGAGAATACGCTGCGCCGGATGTCGAACAATCGCCGACTCGTCGCCGGGCTGGTGGCCGCAGGGCTTGCGCTGTTCCGCCAGCGCGATCGTCTGGCCGGCAAGGCCCGTAAGCGATCGGCACCGACCACGCGCCGTGTGGCCACCGGGACGCAGGTCGAGTACTCGCCCGACCTCGACGGCGATGCCGACCCCGGCGAGGTCGTGTGGACGTGGGTGCCCTACGAGGACGACCCGAGCAAGGGCAAGGACCGGCCGGTGGTGATCATCGGACGGTCGGGCGGTGATCTGGCCGGTGTGCCGCTCACCTCCAAGACGAAGGGTGGCGACGTGGTCTCCGTCGGTGCCGGCGGGTGGGACCGCAGCGGTCGACCCAGCTATGCGAAGGTCGACCAACTCATCGTCGTGCGATCGGGCGACGTCCGCCGCGAGGGCGCGGTTCTCGACCGAGGGCGATTCGACGCAGTCGTCGCCGGCGTCGGTCGACACCACGACCTCGCGTCGCCCTGACCGA